>NZ_CAXTBM010000069.1:0-27187 GCF_964242765.1 uncultured Hymenobacter sp. | reverse complement strand
TTTTGTAGGCATTCACCAGTTTCTGGCTGGGCTGGTGGAAGCCGCAGGAGCCGTAGTCCGGGTTCATGGGATAGTTCAGGCAGTTGCCCCGGTCGGTGCGGCCCTTGGGTGTGCCATCGTTGCGCGAAAACTGAATGGCAAACACTGATTCCACGCCGTTGTCGCCCACCGTCAGGAAGTTGGTGGCGTAGTCGGGGTGCAGCGAGTACTTGGGGGCCACTTGGTTGCAAAGCGTCACTACCTCGTTCAGCTTACCCTGGTCGATGCTGGTTACGGCATGGTTGTCGCTCTGGACGTACGCCTGGTAGAGCAGCGTTTTAGCCAAATAGGCCTGCGCCGCCGACTTATTGGCCCGCCCAATTTCCGGTTGCGTATCCGGCAGATTAGCTACCGCAAAGCGGAAGTCATCGGCAATCTTAGTCCACAACTCATCGTTGCTCAGGGCCACGTTCGAGATGGTGCCGTACTGGTCGGTGGATACGGTTTCGTCGATGTAGGGCACCCGCTTGAACAGCTCTTTCAGCAGGAAGTAGTAGTGCCCACGCAGGAAGCGCACCTCGCCCTGGCGCGCCACCTTGGTCGGCATCAGCGCAGCATCTACGGCTTCGAGGCGGCGCAGCGCATCGTTGCAGCGCGACACGCCGATGTAAATCAGGAACCACAACTCGTCGGTGTTGCCCACATCGACGCGGTTGAAAGTGAAGGTTTCGTAGAAGTGAAAGGCATCTACGTCGGCGGTGCCGTTGCCACCTTTGTAAGCGTCGCCGGCGCGCACGTTGCCGTAGGGCCACATAGAGGTGTAGGGAGCACGGTACACGTCGTTGCCGAGCTGCGAGTAGGCCGCAATTACTTGCTTTTCGATGTTGGCGGGCGTGTTCAGCTGCTCGTCGCTCAAGGCGCCGATGGGCTGCACATCCAGGAACTTCTCGTCGTTGCAGCCGGAAGCAGAGGCGAGCAGCGACAAAGCCAACACGCTGGTTTTAAATATTTTCATGGGAATTAGTGTTGGCAGAGATTAGAAAGACACGTTGAGGCCGGTAGAGAAAATGCGGGGCACCGGGTACTGATAGTTGGTTACTTCGGGGTCGGCGCCGGTGTACTCTTTGCTTTTCACCGTAAACAGGTTCTGGCCCTGCACATAGATCCGCACGCCCTGCACTTTCACCTTGCTGAACAGGCTGTTCGGCAGCGAGTAGCCAAACTGAAGGTTGCGCAGCTTCAGGTAAGAAGCGTTTTCGATGAAGTAGGTGGAAGCGCGGCCCTCGTTGTTGGTGTTGAGAAGCGTCGCGGCCGGAATGGTGGAGCTGGTATTGGTCGGCGTCCAGGCGTCGAGCAGCCGCTCCCCCCAATTTTCGCCGGATGCCAGCGAGGAAAAGTCGGTCCGGAATTTAGCGTTGTTGTAGGAGTAGAGACCCTGCACACCCTGGAAGAAAATCTGCAAGTCGAAGCCTTTGAAGCCGGCGCCCAGGTTGAGGCCGTAGTTGAAATCAGGCACACCTTCCGTAATCCAGGTTTGGTCGAAGTTGTCGACTCTGCCGTCGCCGTTCAGGTCCTGGTAGCGCAGGCGCCCGGGCGCAGCGCCCACCTGGGTGGCGTGGCTGGTCACGTCGGCCTCATTCTGAAACAGCCCGTCGGCCACGTAGCCAAACACCGCGTTGATGGAGTGACCCAGGCGCGTTACGTCCTGGCCGTTGCCGCCGTAGGCGTTTATCACTTCGGCGGGCAGGAAGGTGAGCTTGTTGCGGTACGTGGAAAGGTTACCCGAGATATTGTAAGTCAGCCCGTTAGACAATTCGCTTTGGTAGCCAAGCACGAATTCCCAGCCCTTGTTCTCGATGGAGGCCCCGTTCACGAACTGGTCGCCACCCTCGCCCACCACGGCCAGGAAGGGTAGGTTCACCAGAATGTCCTTGCTGTCCTTGACGAAGTAGTCAACCGAGCCGGCGAGCTTGTTTTGCAGCAAACCGAAATCCACGCCGATGTTGGTTTGAGTGGTGGTTTCCCACTTCAGCGCCGGGTTGGGGCGCTGGAAACGGCGGTAGCCCGAGGGCAGGTTGATGTCGTTGCCGAAGATGTCGTAGGCCGTGCCCCGGTCGTACTCGAAGTTGGGGTCGATACTACCCAGCAGTGACTGGTACAAGCCCAGCGAAGCGAAGTTGGCAATGTCCTGGTTGCCGGTCTGGCCCCAGCCCGCGCGCAGCTTCAAGTCGGTGAAAACAGGCGCTTTATCTTTCACGAAGGCTTCCTCGCTGATGCGCCAGCCCGCTGATACGGCCGGGAATACTCCGAACTTATTGTCAGCCCCGAAGCGCGACGAGCCGTCCCGCCGCAAGGTACCCGAGAGCAAATACCGGTCGGCGAACGAGTAGTTGATTTTGCCGAACGTGGAGGCCAGCCGGTAGGCTGTGGCGCCACCGCCGTTGTCTTTGTTAGCGGCACCCGCATCGAGGTAGGCGTAGGTCAGGTCTTCGCTGGCGAAGTTGGTGCGTGAGGCGTAGGAGCTTTCATCGTAGTAGCTGATGCGCTCGGCCCCGGCCAACACGCCCAACTGGTGCTTGCCGCCGAGCAGAATATCGTAGTTTATCGTGTTCTGCCACAGCCAGTTACCCCAGAATCGGTCGTTTACCGTTACGCGGTTGTTCTGCTCGGAGAGGAAGCCCGCCTGGTAGGTTTTGTAGATCTGGCGAAATTTGTAAATGCTGTAGTCGATGCCGAAGCTGCTGCGTACGTGCAAGCCCTTCAGAATTTCGGCATCGGCGAAGAAGTTGCCGAACGCCCGGCCCGTGTTCGAGCGGTTTTGCTGGTTGTCGGTGAGCAGGCGCAGCGGATTATCCCGGTCGCTCATGCCCGCCACGGGGCCGCCCCAGCCCACCCCGTCCACGGTTCGGACCGGCACGATGGACGGCAGCTGGGTGGTCCGGTCGCGCACCAAGTTCAGGTCGAACTCGGCCCGCTGCGATTTCACCACCGTCAGGTTTTCCCCAATTTTCAGCTTGCCGTTCAGGAAGTTATAGTCGGTGTTGAGGCGCGCCGTGTACCGGTCGAAGCCCGAGTATTTCAGCGTGCCGGAGTTATCGTAGTAGTTCACCGAAAACAGGGCACTGCCCCGCTCGCCGCCGCTGCTTACGCTCAGGTTGTAGCTCTGAATCAGCGCGTTCTGCTGCGTTTCCTTGAACCAGTCGGTATCAGCGGCGCGCTGGGTGCGGCCTGCGTCAATGAATTCCGGTATGGTCACGCCATCTAGCACCCGCCGCCCACTAGCATCCACGCTGGTCTGGAAGTTGTAGTAGGCCAGGCTGGGATTCGTGCCGTCGTTGATGGCCGCCTGGCCGTACACCCGGCCGTAGTTCAGCGTGTTGAGCAGCTTGATGTGCGGGCCCGGCGTCTGGAGCGAGAAAAAAGTCGAGAAATCCACCTTGGTAGCGCCCAGCTTGCCCCGCTTGGTGGTGATGATAATCACGCCGTTGGAAGCGCGCGAGCCGTAGATGCTGGCCGCCGAGGCATCCTTGAGCACCTGAATGCTCTCGATGTCATTCTGGTTGATTTGGTTGATGCCTTCCCGCGTCGGAATGCCGTCGATAACGTAGAGCGGGTCGTTGTTGCCGAGTGTGCCGATACCGCGGATGCGTACGGTGGCCGCGCTGCCCGGCGCCCCGTCGGAGTTGATTTGTACGCCGGCCACTCGGCCTTGCAAGTTGCGCGTCACGTCGTTGGAGGCCATGTCCCGGATTTCCTCGGTTTTCACCACCGCCACCGCGCCGGTCAGGTCGGCTTTGCGCTGGGTTTGGTAGCCGGTTACCACCACCTCGTCGAGCGCCGCCGCGTCGGTAACCAGCGCAATAGTGAAGGTGGTGCGGCCGGTTACGGGTACCTCCTGGGGCTTGTAACCAATGTAGGAAACGAGCAGGGTGGCGTCTTCGGGAACCGTGAGTTTGAAGTCCCCATCGGGGCCGGTGCTGGTGCCAATGGTAGTGCCTTTCACTACCACTGTTACACCCGGCAGCGCGCCGCCTTTGTCGTCGGTTACGCGGCCACTAATGGTTACGTCGGCCAGCGCGCCAGCCGGAGAAGTGGTAGCCGCCGCAGCAGCCTGCACGGGAAGCGTGGCGGCCAGCGGCAGAGCGGAAAGCAACGTCAGCCCGACGGCTTGCCGCAGCAAGGGTACAGTATGTTTCATGGGAATTAAGTGAAAAGGGAACGGGAAATTATGACCTGGAAAAAAGTTCGCGACTACCATACAGCACCGCCGCGCTGCGCACTGCTCGACCCACATAAGCGAGTAAAGGCAATGGGCAGCGCGGCGGCGAATCAAGGAGGGCTGGTAGTTCTCATAGCGGATTGGTTGCCCAAATCTCAGCTAAAACCCAGCGGTGCTCTTGCTTTATTCACTCAAAGTCTTTTGAAAATGATACCTACCCCATAAATAAAACAACCTACTGATTATCAGTAGGTTGTTTTATTTAAACCAAAGCTTATGGGGCAGTCACTTACACGGATGATACCTCATTTTCAGATTTGATTCACTTGGTAGGGGTCGTGTGCAGGGCTCGAAACTCAGAGGGCGATACGTGGTAGCGCGTCTTGAAACTGGTCGAGAAATGCGACGGCGAGGAGAAGCCAAGTTGATAGGCCACTTCGGCAATGGTAAGGTCGTCGTCCAGCAGAAGTTGGCGCGCTTTGGTGAGGCGAATGCCCTGGATGAAATCTGCCACGCCGGTGCCGAGCACGGCCTTCACTTTGCGGTAGAGCTGCACCCGCGAAATCCCCAGGCTGCGCGCTACGTCCTCCACGCTTAAGGCGGTCTTAGTTAGATTGGCTTCCACGATGGCCGTCAGGTCGGCCAGGAACTTCTGGTCCACTCGCTGGGGTGCCAAAGTGGTTGTATCGACGGATAGTACGCGGCGAAAATGCTCCTGCATTTTATTGCGGTTGGCCAATAGGGTGCGCAGGCTTTCGAGCAGAAAGGTGGGGTTGAAGGGCTTGGTCAGGTAAAGGTCGGCGCCGGCCTGCACGCCTTCCACCTGTTGCTCGGGCGCGCTGCGAGCCGTGAGCAGCACCACCGGAATGTGCGAGGTGCGCCAGTCACTCTTAAGTTGAGCCACCACCTCGAGCCCGCTCAAGCCGGGCAGCATCACATCACACACAACCAAGTCCGGAATGGATTCGGCCGCTAGGCGCAGGCCAGTCCCTCCATCGAACGCCGTGCTGACCTGAAAGTGGGGTTGCAGCTTCTGGGTGAGAAAAGCGTTAACCTCAGGGTTGTCCTCAATCACCAGCACCAGCGCCTCGCTGCTAGCGACGGCGGGCAATTCGCCCGCTCCCAAGGAGACAGCGGCAATGCCTTCTTCCAGCGCAAATGCCGACGTAGCCTGCGGGGCGGCATCAAGCTGCTTCAAAGCCGATGGCAACGTCAGGGGCAGCGTCACGACGAATGTGCTGCCCTGGCCAGGCTGGCTGGTGAACGTGAGCTGCCCCTGGTGCAGGCGCGTTAGGCCTAGTGCTAGTGCCAGCCCCATGCCGGAGCCCCGCGCCGCCGACTGCTGCCCCTGGTAAAACCACTCGAAAATGTGCGCGCGGTCCTGCTCGGAGATGCCGCGGCCGGTGTCTTCTACGCTCACTCGTACGCTGTCATCAGTGGGAACCAGCTGCAAGCTCACGGTAATTTGTCCCCGGTCGGGCGTGAATTTCAGTGCGTTACTCAGCAGGTTAAAGAACACCTTGTCGAGAATGTTCGCATCAAACCAGAGGAGAATAACGGGTTCGGCTGGCAGGAACCGCAGCATGATACCGCGCTGCCGGGCCGGCTTCTCAAACACGTCCATAATTTCACGCACGAAAGCTACTAGGTTGCCTTCGGTGGCGCGCACGGGCATCTTGCCCACATCGATCTTGCGAAAATCCATGAGTTGATTCACCAGCTGCAGCAGGCGCTGCGCGTTACGCCGGATCAAACCCAGGTCATGGCGGTACGGGGCCGGTAGGTCCGTGCCACTAGTTAACATCTCCTCTACTGGCCCCAGAATCAGGGTAAGGGGGGTGCGCAACTCGTGCGAGAAGTTGGTGAAGAAGCGCAGCTTGGCCTCGGTTTCCACTTTGGCGCGCTCAGCAAATTCCTGCAACTGGTTGCGTTGGGAGCGGATTTCCCCGTTCTGCTTGCCCAGGGTCTGGTTGATGCGCCGATTGGCCCGGAAGGCTCGCCAGGCAATTAAACCCAGCATAGCGGCCCCGAGTAGCGCGGCAGCCAGCACATACAGCACCGTTTGCTGACTGGCGTAGGTGTCGCGCTGTCGGCGCAGAAGTTGCTGTTGGCGCTGAATATCCTGCTGCTGGCTGGCCAGTTTTTCGGTTTGCAGCTTCATGGTCAACACATTAGTCGAGTCGATGACCATGGTACTGAGGATGTTTTCTTTGTCGTACGGCTGCTGGCGCAGAATCTTCATAGCCGTACGGATGGCTTCTTCCCCACCCGGCGAATAGAGTAGGGTGGCACTGATCACCTCGTTCTGCACCAGCTCAATACCGCCCTGGTTGCCCGGCAGGCCGTCCACACCAATTACCCGGATGCGGTGATCAAGCCCTAGTTGCTTGCATACTTGATAAGCACCCAAAGCCATTCGATCGTTGTGAGCAAAAATCAGATTGATGTCGGGCTGTTGACGAAGTACGGCTGGCAGTCGCTGCATTACGGAAGGCCGCTTCCAATCCCCGTGCACTTGTGCAACAAGTCGCACGCCGGGGTAGGCCCTTAACGCTTGCTTGAAACCTCGATGCCGATCAAGCGCTGGGGAGGCGCCCGGGGCCCCTAAAACTTCTAGTACGTTGCCGCGGCCTTTCAACAAATTGCCTACGTAATTGCCCGCCGCTTGCCCAACTTCCAGATTGTTGCCACCTACATAGGCCGTGTACAGTTTGGAGGTAGTGCGGCGGTCTAGGATAACGACCGGAATGCCTCGGTTATAGGCTTCCTCGACAACGGGAGTAATGGGTTCCGCTTCATTGGCCGATACAATCAGCAAATCCACTCCCTCCCGCAAAAACTCCTGAATTTGCTGCTGCTGCAGGCGACTGTTATCGTGAGCATCCTTCATGCGAAAACTCACTTCAGGATAGAAACTTAATTCCTTTTTCATGCCCGCTAGCATGGCCTGCCGCCAGGCATCACCAGTGGTGCATTGCGAAAAACCAATGCGGTACGAGGGAGCAGGCGATGAGTTGGTGCAGCCACTCAACAAGCAGCCCATCCACCCAATCATAAGTACTCGCCGTATGAGCGCAAACCGATAGCCCTTTGGTGAGATAGTACACCAGCACGTGAGCAAGTCAGGCATAAAGGAGCTTAAGTGACTTAACAGCCAATAAAACCTAAAGCTAGCAAAGCGCTAACATTCTTGTACTAGCGCAACAGCAACACTACAGTTTGTAGCAGCCCTGTACTGATCTGATTGCCACTTGACTCCCAACCAAAATTATGCGCTGCTAATTTCTATTTAACACGAACTGTGTTAAAAAGTCAAGACCTAAGAGCAAGTTTGGAGGTAAAATCAGCCCGGTAGGGCATGCCGGACTTGATAATGGCGAAGGCTTGCTTGAGTAGCTTATTACAGACTGCAACCAGGGCCACTTTCCCGTTTTTGCCTTTGGCCAGGAGCCGATCGTACAAGGCTTTACAGGCAACGTTCGACTTCTTGGCCGAGAAGCTGCACATGAACAATTTACTCCGAATCAAGCCGCCGCCGGTTTTGGTGATACGCACCTTGCCGCGGATGCTGGTACCGGAAGTATACTCCCGTGGAGATAAGCCAGCCAAGGCAATCAGTTGGCGGTAGTTCTCCAAGCGGGTGAAGCCGCTGGCAAACAACAGCAACAAGCTCGCCGTCTTGCGCCCAAGGCCAGGAATGGAGCACAGCAGCGTGATTTCGGCGCCAAAGCGCTGCTCTAGGAGCGTAGGCAACGCCGCTTCTACCACCTGCACTTGCCGCGTCAGGGTCGTTAGCGTCTGCTGTAACTGCTGTAAGGCGATGGCACTGACAAGTGGTTGCTGCTGCAGTGCCTCTAACGAGTTACTGACCATGGTTTTCTGTTTGAGCAGCAGCTCACTGACCTGTTCGAGTTGCCGGCATTCCACCAGAACCTGCTCGTCCGGCTGCCAGGCGTTCACGGTCTGCTGTTGGCCATAGCGCAAGAGCCACTGCGCATCTTTGCGGTCACTTTTGCCTTTGCCCAGGTGCATCTGGATGAAGCGGCGAATGACCAACGGATTCAGGACGGCCACGTGGCCGCCGTGCTCATGGAGATAATACGCTAGGGCCAGATTGTAGGTGCCCGTGGCTTCCATCACGAACAGACACTCTGTGCCACAGGCCTTTATCAATTGCTAAAAGCCCGCTTTGGTGTTGGTGACCTCCAGATGCTTGAGCTGCGGGCCCACTTGATAGCAGACCGCTAATAAAGCTTTGCTCACGTCAATACCGACGACCGAGCGGGGAAGTTGGGCATCCATGACAGGTTACGTGCTAAAGTGAACAAAAGGGGGTAGGAAGGACATCTAGAGACTCTTTTACTATCCTAATACAAGCTCTTCGGCCTCACGGAACTGTCCAAAGTGGCCCTAGAAAAAGGAGGGGATTGTCATGTTAAACGGGCTTGCGATGCCTTTAACCTTTAGGAATCTTATGCCTCCTTTTTCCTTCTTAGCAGCCTTCTTACGGCGAGTAGGCGAACATAGGATAGTATGAGGTGGTCTAGGCGAGGTGGACAGAAGAAGGGCGTATAGTTCTTCTGTTATGGCAACCAAAACCAGCGGGGTGTCGCCCGACAAACGGCGTGAATACGACGAGGCGTTTAAGGCCGAGGCCCTGCGTCTGGCCAGTGAAAGCCGCAGCACCCAGGCGGCGGCCCGGCAGCTGGGCATCAGCCCCAAGCTGCTTTACCGCTGGCAACAGGCGCACGTCGTGGCCGAGGTAGGCAGCGCGGAAGTGGCCCGCGACCCCGAGGTGCGCGCCCTGCGGGCCGCCAACAAACGGCTGGCGCAGGAGTTGGATATTTTAAAAAAAGCCTTGGTCAGTTGCCTGCTGTAGGCGCAGGCTCGGCCAGCCGACCCCGTGAGCGTCTACCGCCACATCGCCCGGCGGGCCAGCCAGGCCCCGGTGCGCCAGCTCTGCCACGTGCTACGCGTGGCCCCGGCTGCCTACTATGCGTGGCAGCGCCGCCAACAAGCGCACGGGTCGAGCCGGCCTGGCAAGTGGCCGTGCGCGAAGCCTTTAGCCGGCACAGCCAGCGCTACGGCACCCGTCGGCTACGGGCAGAAGTACAGGCCGAAGGCCATGTGGTGGGCCGCTGGCGCATCCGTCGCGTGCTCAAAGCCCATGGCCTGCGGGCCCAGCAGCCCCGCTCGTTTGTGCCGCGCACCACCGACTCCAACCCGGCCGTGCGCGCCGCGCCCAACCGCTTGCTCGGCCAGCCGGCCCCTACCGCCCCGAACCGGGTGTGGGTGGGCGACAGCACGTATTTGCCCCGCCAAGGCGGGGGCTGGCTCTACCTGGCCGTCTGGCTCGACCGCTGCTCGCGCAAAGTCGTGGGCTGGGACGTGCGCGAGACCATGCCCGAAGATCTGGTCAGCGAAGCCCTGCGCCGGGCCCTGGCCGTGCGTCGGCCATCGGCTGGGCTGGTCGTGCATTCCGACCAAGGCAGCCAATACACGGCCACACGTTTCAAGGCCTTGCTCGCCCGCCACGGGGCCACGGCGAGCATGAGGTGGTCGGGAAAGAATGGACAGTTTAAGGACCCAACTCCCGCCCGAAAGGTGCGCCATACGGAGGCCCCCTCTAATGAGGGCTAAAAGCTAGCCTAGGGGGTGCCTCAGCAGCTCAGGAAGTACGTTCTGAATCAGTATTAGAGCGCTACTATTCTCGGTGCACCAGAGTTCATATATGCCTTTACCACAATACAGATGGGGTTCTGCAACAGCCACGGTCGTTTAACAACTGTCCGGATAGGCTCGTAACTTAAGTCTCCTTTCGCACGCCATGTCATCACCCAGTTCCCACGGATTAATAAGAGAGTCGAGAAAGGCTCCTATTCAGGCATAGGCTACGCCTTACTTTATTTGCTTGAGCGCGGCGTAGTAATCCTTATCATCGACGCTCAGTAATTGGCTGGTTACCGGATCGTACTTCACCGGAATTGACCCCAGCACGCTTCGCACGATGCCCCTCCGATCCACGAATAAGCTGGTGGGATACCCGGTCGTGAACTGCTCACAATACTGTTTGGCCCCCGCAATCTGGCGGAAAGCGAAGGGCTGCCTTTTGAGAAAGGCCTGCACTTTTTCCTGTTTATCGAAGGTCACGGCTAAGAAGATCACCTCCGAGGAGGCTTTCTCTTTGCGAATCCGGTTGAGGACGGGCATCTCCGCAATACAGGGCGCGCAGGCGGTAAACCACAGGTTTACCACGACCGGCTTGCCCCGCAGACTTTTCGTACTCACCAGCTGCCCCTGCAAGTCGGGTAAGGAGAAGGCCGGCAGCGGTTTGCCCACCAGCGCTTGCAGCTGTTGCTGGTTGGCTGCTAGCGCGGCGCGGGTCGGGGTACCACTCAGAATGTATTCGTGAATAAGGGTATCGGACCGCCTAATGGTTTTGGTGATGCGGGGATGAAACTCGTAGCCGGCACTCTTGCCGCGTCTATTCATGACTTGAGCGAACGTATCGACTTCGGCCGCCGTCCACAGTTTGGGACTTCTCGCTTCTTTGTAGCGGACCACTTGGCCACGCGCCGGCCCACTCAACAACCACAAGACGACGAAACTCAGCAAGGGAAAGAGGCGGTTCGACTTCATAGCAGGAAAAAAGGAGGTTAGCCAGCGAGGAAAAGGTAGCGCCTATTCGATCAATAACAAGACGGTAGTAACCTGTAAGCAGGTGAAGCGTAGCGCGCCGAGTAAGATGCTTATGGTTTACGATACAACTAGTTAGAAGAGGTTGCCGAACAGGATTTTTCGTTTGTCCCGCTGTTTTTGGTTGGTTATCGGGCTAGTCGGCGGGCGCTTGGGGGCAGGAACCCGGCGGGACGGCCGTATCGAGTCGATGCTGTAAGGACCGTGGCTGTTGCAGAACGCGCAGCACGAGACCTACTCGATCGAAAGAGGACAGAGTAGCCACCAGAAAGCTGCGAAAAGGAGCGTTTGCTGCCACCGACTCCCTTGGTTCGTCAGCCTCCAAAACCGGAGGGAGACTTCTGCAACAGCAACGGTCGTTTGGAAAAAGGCCAAGCCCCTAGCTGAGCAATTAAAAAGCTACGCTGTAAACACGGGCAGCAGTTTTCTACGTATCAACCCCTTTCCCTATCCACCCCGGTTTGGCTCTTGGCCTACGGCCTGCTGACGGACCCTACTTAAACCCTAGCCACTAGACGGCAGCTTTGTAACGCCCCAGTTGCCCGAACTGGTGACCTATTTTTCAGTCCTAGTAAACCCGCTAGCGAATGCAAATCGAGCTTGTTTCTCCCGAAACATATAGTCCCCTGGTCGACCTGTTGTGCGAGCTGCATCGCTATTACCACCCGGGGTCGTCCCTGCTGCCTGAGACCATGCGCACCCATCTGCTTCAGCATCTGCTGGCGGCCGATTCGCCCTTGCGACTGGTCGTGGCCCGGGAGGAGGACGGGCGGGTAGTGGGCCTAGCGGCCGTATCGCTCGTCTACTCGCTGGTGGAGGCGGCGCCCGCTACTCGCCGCCAGTGTCAACTCAAGGAACTGTATGTCCGCTCGAGCGAGCGCGGCCGCGGGGTGGGCCGCCAGCTGATGCGGTGGGTGGCCCAGTACGCACTGGCCAACGGGTGTTACCGCCTGGATTGGCCCGTGAACGCGGCCAATCGGCGCGGCCTTCGTTTCTACGAAGGCCTGGGAGCCCAGCTCGTGGCGGATCGACTCAGCTACCGCTTGTCGGGGGAGCGCCTGCAAGCGTGCGCGGAGGGGACCCACTCGTAAGCCGTCCACTGGGGGCGGGCCCGTTGCGTGACGAGCGGCTACCGGACGTACGCCGTCCAAGCAGGCACTAGGCCAACAAGCTGCCCGCCACCGAGCAGGCTACGGCAATTGGGCGGGATTAGCCCCATCCTGGGCACCTAGTAACCTGCTACCAGACCTGTTGGATGCCTACCCGCTGTTCTGCAGATAAGGACCAATTAACGAGCGGATGCTCGAACGACCTCCTCCTTTAGTTTTTCTTTTTCGATGGGAGATCCCGGGCGCGGGTTAGGATGTGGTCAGCGGGGCGTCCGGAGCGATGAAAGGCAGCGGTGTCTATTTTCACAGCCGACACCGACGCCGTGCGCCGTGGAGCGGCGGCCCTTTTAGGGTGGGGGACTCCTTTCCCCAGGGAGGTGTTAGGTGCAGGAGTGGGCATTGTTTGGGCGGAAGCAGGACCGCCTAGGGCCACTAGCGTCATGCCAAGCAGGAAAAGGGGGTTGGGTTTCATAACCAGGGAAAAAGTGAAAGGGCAAGATACTGACCATGAGCTATATGGACGTTCATTCAACCGGTCGTTTTCGTGCCATCTCCCTGGTTAGCAAACCTAATTGACAGGATGGTGTAACATCCGTACCAAACTTTTAACCAAGGCCATGGGTGCGTGAGCGCACGGGCTCGGTCTGGGTGGCCGCGCTCGTGCATTGCCTAATGAACGGCTGTCTCGCCCTCGGCCATGCTGCCAGGTAAGATGTTCGGTCCCTTTATGTGGGTGCTTTACAATAGGTCCAAGGGCAGTATACCTCGCTAGGCCTACTCTCAGCAGCTTCTATTCCGGACCAGACGCGACCTGTCTGCGGCGCTCACGCTGTACAGCCAAACCACCAAGCGGCCCGCGGACTTCGACCGCCTGACCAAGGCATATCTCTGCCCGCTTGGCGCTTGCCAACAGGCCAACTGGCATCGCCTGGTTTCTGTTGTGCTTCGCTTCGGGTGCAAAAAGCTTGTTTAGTCCAGTGACTTTACCGCCTTGTAATTGTCTGCCACATTCCAGTCAATTAACAAGTTGCGTGGGTCAACCCCAGCTCTTGCAGGCCGGTTGTCCACCGTCAGCACAATGGTCTGTTTGCCAGATTTGATAAGGTGCTTCTGCTGATAGAGCTGCTTGCCTGTCTTTCCCTTTTCGGCGGGGGCGAAGACGCCGATTTCCACCCATTCCTGCATGGGTAGCTTGGTTTCGGTGCCGACGCTATCCACGACTAGTTTGCGGGCCTGCAGGGTGAGCGTTACCTGCCAGTTGCCGCCTTTTAGCTGCTTGGCGGTGGCGGCTTCCGTCGCCAGCTCCCAGAAGGTGTTGGCCTGGAATAGGTCGTGCAGCAGCGGTTGAAGCGAGTCTGGGGTGGCGGTTTGCAGCTCTTGGTACAGGTCAAGCGAGATGGCAAATGGACGCGTGCTGGGGCGGTGCTTCGCCAGCAACTGCTGGAGCGCGCCATTTACCCGCTCCCGGCCAATGTATTGGCTTAGCGCATACAGGGCAAAGGGTCCTTTGCGGTAGTTCTGATAAAAATCGTCGGCTTGCAGCAGGGGCTTGGCGGCGCGGGTGCGCGGGGTTTCGTTTTCCTCCCGCAGGAAACTTAGCAGTGCCGGCAGGTGCTCCGGACTGTAGTTGTCTTCTAGTACGCCCATGGCTGAGTACCAAGCTAGGCTTTCGGTAATCAGGCCGGCACCCTCCACGTAAGCTTGCTTGAGCTGGTTGCCCCACCACTGATGCGCTACCTCGTGCGCCACGACGGCCGTCACTAGGTCAAAGCCCCGCTTATCGGCCTTGGGGTTAAAAAGAAAAAAACCTTCTTCAGCCGTGATGTCGATGGGTCCGGCATGGTTACCGAAGGCGTAGCTAGGATGGGCCACGAAGCGCAATTGCTGGTACGGATAGGGACCGAACTGCCGGGTGTAATACGCCAACGACGCATGGGCGCTGCGGGCCATGCGCGCCGGGTTTTCTGTCATTGCAGGAGGGTAATACACCCGGATGGTCACCTCCTGCGCCGAGCCCGCCGATGGGTTGTGCCATTTGCTTTCCTGCACCGCGTAGTTGGCTGAGAAAAAGGCGTATTCGTTGCGAATGGGCGCCTCGGTGGCGTAGTGGAAATAGCGGCGGCCGGCGGTAGTCCAGGTGCGGCGCAAGCTGCCCGGTGCTACTACTGTTTGGTCGGCATCCGTGCCTACGACGGCTTCGAAGTGGATTTGCTCGGGAAACGGGGCGTAGTGGCGCGCCGCTATATCGTAGAGCGAGTAAGTAGCCGGCCGGGGCGCCAGGCCGTGCGCTTTGCGGGCGCCGGCCTCGTCCAGCTCCCGGTACGGCTGGTAGCCGATAACAGGCAGCCACTCCATGTTGCGGAAGCTGCTGCCATTGGCCACCACCTGCGCAAGGGCGCCGCGGTTGGAAAAGCCCCGCGCCTGGTACGCCACCCGAAAGCGCAGGCGCAGTGAATCGCCGGGACGCAGGGGCTTGGCCAGGACGTAAATGCAGTGGTTTAGCGCTGCGTCCCTAAGCACTTGCTTGGCGGGCTGGTCGAAGGCAAGGGCGGTGGTTTCCACTCCTCCCATGCCTGGCATCAGATGCACCGAGTCGATGGCTATTAGCGTGTTATTCACCAGCCAGTAGGTGCCTTGTATCTCGGCTGCCCGCTGTCGGGGATAGATTTCTACCTGCAGGTTTACGCCAGTCAACTGGGGCTGGGGGGCGTTTTGGTAGCGGCGGTAACGCTGCTCGTAGGCGGCCCGCTGCGCTGCTGTTTCATTGGCAGACGCGTAGTCGTGCAACACGTTGGTATTGTAGAAAATGTACCCCCCAAACAGGAAGATGCCGGCCACTGCGGCCGCCGAAACCTTGGTCGTGGTCTGGGTGAAGCGCCGACGAGCTAATTGCAGCCGCGCTGCCCAACTCCCCTCTCGGCCCCGCACCCAGAACAGCTGCCCTGCCACTGCCAGCAGCAGCGCCCATGCCATCCAGTAGCCTTTAAACCACAGCCAGGGCGCCAGCGTCGGCCCAAAGCCGGCCATGTCGGTGTAGGTCCAGGCCGGGCTGGCGGAAAAGACCAACAGCTTGTGCTCGATGCCCAGGACGGGGGCAAAGACCACAAACCCATAGACGACCAGCGCCACCAGGTGGCCTACGAATTTCTGATTCACTAGCACGTGCACCACAAGAGCCAGTAGGGCGAAAAGCAGGCACTCCACCCACTGCAACCCGAAGAACGTTTGCAGGTACAGCCCGACTTCCGGAGTTGTACCTCCCAGGGCCACCTGCGCCACCCCGCCGGCCGTCATTAGCAGCACCAGCCACGTTCCCGCCATCAGGGCCAGGGTCAGAAAACGGCTCCCAAATAGCACCCATTCCGGCACGGGGGCCGCGTTGGCCATGTCGCTCAGGCCCGCTTCCCGTTCCCGCCACACCAATTCGCCAGCGTAGAAAATGGTGAGTAGGGTAATAATAATGGTGCAAAACTTCGGTTCCGTCAAGGGAGCCGTTAGCAGATGCAGAACAAAGTCGGTGCGGGGCAGCAAAGGCACGCCACGGGCTTTCAGGTTACCGCGTAAGGTCAACGCGGCTAGCGCCGCCAGCACCACCAGCAGGGGCAGGCCGGCTTTGCTTCGGGCGAGCTGCCAAAAGGCTTCTCCGGTAAGGAGGCGTAACTGGCGCAGCTGCGTGGTCATGCCAAACGGCTTCTTAACCGATGGCCGCGCGTCTCCTGTTTCCCACTTCAGTTGTTCCTGGGCCAAGCTAACCGTTGTTGGGTGTTCAGTTGCTTTCCGTTTTGAATTGGTTTCCGACAAGACAAGCTGAAACCGGGAGTACGTAAACGCCAGCATGCCTAGCGAAGCGACGAGCCACAGGAAGCGGTTAGCCAGAAAGGAACCTTCGAGTAAAACCAGCCGGGCATCGCGCTCCAGCGGACTCCATGTGGTCAGATAATCCATTACCGGGTTAAACCCCATGGGGTCGACCACGTGCCTCCATTCCCCGACCTGTTGCAGCGCGAAACCGAGCAGGTAGGCCGTCGCCCAGAGGGCCGTGGCGCCCAGGTAGCTGCCCATAACCCGACGGCTAAGCGTCGCCACCGAAAATTGTGTGGCCGTCGCGAAAAGGGCGTTGGGCAATAAAATAAAGCTCAAAGTAGTCAGATACGCCGCCGGCCGAAATGGCCCCAGCAACTCGGCCTCCATCCCGGAGCCGTACATAGCCAGCAGCGTGCCCAACGGAACAGCCAGGACCATGAAACCATTGAGGGCCAGCGCGGCCAGAAACCGCCCACCCAAGTAGGCGGCCTTGCTGGCGGGAGCCGGGTAAGTGAGTAAGTGCATGCGGGTCTGCACATCACGAGCCGCTGCCTCGCCCGCTACGGAGGACCCAATAACCAACCAAAACCCGCTGCAGATAACTGCCACCGACGCAATGACGATGGGCGCATTCACTAAAAAATACCCGTCCCGCGCATCGAAGGCATAATTGGCCGTAACAATCAGAAAGGCGAGGACCAGTAGGGCCCCGAAATAGAACCAGGTCGTGACCCGGCGCAGCTGGTAGCGGAATTCGAACGCAAAAATGGTGTGGAGCTTCATCGTACCATCTCCTTGGCTTTAGGCTATTTGGCCGGGCCAAAGCAGCCCGTCATGGCACTGAAATAGACGTCCTCTAAGTCGGGCTCCACCAGTTCAAACCCATTGCCGGGCTGGTCGGGGCTGTGCACGTGCACCATGGTGCGCCCGCTCAGGAGCTTGGCCGAAATGACGTGGTATTCCTGCTCCAGCGTCGGCAGGGCTTGTTTATCAGTCAGCTTGCGCCAGATGCGGCCGTTGAGAGCGGCCACAGCCTCTAGGGGCTGGGCCTCCAGCAGAATGCAGCCTTGGTTGATAATGGCCATGTTGGTGCACAGCTCCGAAACATCTTCCACGATGTGGGTGGAGAGAATCACCACGCTGTTTTCTCCCAACTCGCTCAGCAGGTTAAGGAAGCGTACCCGCTCGGCGGGGTCGAGGCCGGCGGTAGGCTCATCTACAATCAGCAACTGGGGGTTGCCGAGCAGGGCCACGGCCACGCCGAAGCGTTGGCGCATGCCACCGGAGTAGCCGCCTAGCTTCTGCTTGCGCTTGTCCCAGAGGTTGGTTTGTTTGAGTAAATCCTCGGTAGTAGCCCGGCGTAACGCCCGGTTGGTGATGCCTTTGAGCACCGCGAAGTAGTCGAGCAGCTCCTCGGCGCTGGCCTTCGGGTACACGCCAAATTCCTGGGGTAAGTAACCCAGCGTCTGGCGTACCGCTTCTTTTTGGTTTAATACGTCAATGTCGCCCAAGAAAATGAGTCCGGCATCGGGCTCTTGTAGCGTGGCGAGGGTACGCATCAGAGTGGATTTACCGGCGCCGTTCGGGCCCAACAGCCCGTACATGCCCGGCGGCACGTCCAGCGACACATTATATAAAGCCTGCACCCCATTCGCATACTTTTTCGAGACATTGCGGATGGAGAGGCTCAACGAATGGTTTTCCATGGTATTGATTTTGCTTCGGTGAATCTTTCAAGAAAAGGGAAGCGCAAAAGCTTGGCTGGTGCCGGCTTTCTCGCTTTCTGAACCGAAGCAACTAGTACCGGCTCGGATAGCAAAACCCGATATGCTGAAGCGCTTAACCACCCTACCAAGTAGGGCTTTGCTGCTGCGAAAGCACTGGCGGGCTCCCTTACCCGTCTCGTAGATCAACCTTTCCAACTGGTCGAAACAGTGGCCTGGGTCACCGCCGCAACACCCACCTTTGTGCTATGGAGCGCGTCAAAAAAATCTTCTCGCTGATTCACTTATCCGCCTGGGTCTTGTTCACCTTGTTGGTCGGCTTGCAACTCAGGAGTGATACCGATGCTCATTGGCGAAGCACAACGGCGGGATTCATTGCAACCTGCTTGTATGTTTTTTACATGCATTTCTACCTGCTGACTCAGTATGCCGGCAAGAGCAAAGGGAGAGAGTATTGGCTCCGGTTGGCGGGACTTGCGTTGAGCGGCCCCTCACCTTTTTTGCTTTTCCACCACAAACCGTTTGATTTTGGGTATTATTCAATGCACGTAATCACGACGGTACCCATCTTTCTCTTTTTGAGTTGGCTGGCGCGAGTCACCGAGACGCTGGTGCTGAATACTATCCGGAAAGAGCAGTTGGAGAAACAGGCTGCGGAAACTGAGTTGAATTACCTGAAGTCGCAGATCAACCCGCATTTCCTGTTCAATACCCTCAACAACATTCACACGCTGGTCTATAAGCAAGCCCCAACGGCCCCGGATGCCGTTATGCACTTGGCCTCGTTGATGCGTTACATGATTTATGAAGCCAACGCCGCCATGGTGCCGCTGGCCCGGGAAATGGATTATTTGCGGGATTACGTGAGTTTGCAACAGCTTCGCTACAAAAACAGCGCGGTGGTTGACTTGCAGATAGCGGGTGAAACGGCGTCCTACCACATTGCTCCTTTGCTGTTCATTCACCTGCTCGAAAACGCCTACAAGCACAGCCCGGCCCGCCTGGAACCCGGCGACCTTCGCGTCAGGGTTGAATTAGCAGACGGTATGCTGACCTTCAGCGTGCAAAACCCAATTGCCAGAAAGCCGACCAACCTACTGGAAGAGCCGGGGGGCATCGGGCTGCCCAACGTCCGCAAAAGGCTGGCGTTATTGTATTGCGATCAGCACACGCTCACCATTGAGAACACCGGCGAGATTTTTACCGTCCTGCTCACCATCCACGGCCTTCACGTCCCGGCTCATGAAAGACAAGCTCACCTGCTACATCATTGAGGACGAGTACCTGGCCCAGGAAATACTGGAGGAATACATTCGAAAGGTTGCTTTCCTGGAGTTGAAAGGCACCTTTGTTAACCCCTTGGAGGCTGCCGCTCAGATGGCCGATGACAAACCCGACCTGCTGTTTCTCGACATCAACATGCCGGACCTAGACGGGCTCAGCTTTATCCCGATGCTGAACCCTAAACCCCTGATTATCCTCACCACCGCCTACGACCAGTACGCGCTGAAGGCGTACGACTTGGAAGTGAAGGACTACCTGCTAAAGCCCTTCACGTTCGAACGGTTTTACAAAGGCGTGCTGCGCCTGTATCAGGAACAAGGCACCCGCCCGGGCCCGGAAAAGAAGCAGGGGAAAACCGAAACGAAGCCGGAGCAGGAGTATATTTTTCTCAAAGTAGGCCACCGCATTCAAAAAGTGGCGACCCACGACATTCTTTTCGTGGAGGGCATGAAGGACTACCTCCGGATTCACACCACCACAGAGAAGATCATGACATTGCTCAACTTTGCCAAACTAGAAGAGTTGTTGCCCGCTCAGGATTTTGCCCGCGTGCACCGGTCTTTCCTGGTCGCCATCGACAAGATTGACCACATCGAGAAAAACCGGATTCAGATTGCCGACCAACTCATTCCCATTAGCGACACCTATGTCGAAGGGTTCTATAAACTGCTAAAGGGTTTACAATAGAATGTTATATATAAAAGTTTATATATTCACGTCAACAGGAGCGGCTAGAATTTATCTGTTCCCATCAGCAAGGAGGTTTTTTTAGGAGGACAATCTTCTTCTAGATTAGAGGGCGATAAGATCCAGGTAACCGGAGGCCTAGATGATGAGTGGCTCCTTAAATTGGATGCCAGTGAAACGAGGGATGTTGTATCAGTACTTAACCCTAGATGTTCAAGTAAAGGAGTGCCGAACGGAAGATAGACTACCAGTATATTAGACACTTTACGAGGGTCGTGGCTGTTGCAGAAGTCTCCCTCCGGCTTTGGAGGCTAACGAACCAAGTGAGCCGGTGGTAGAAAAAGCTCCTTTTCGCAGCTTTCTAGCGGCCACTCTGTCCTCTTTCGATCGAGTAGGTCTCGTGCTGCGCGTTCTGCAACAGCCACGGTCCTTTGTAAAATTACAATTAGTATATACTATACTTAATATTAATTTTAGTACTGCTTAGCAGACGACCGTTTAACTTATTCGCTTGGGGTTGCTCAGCCCGTAGTACTTTGCTCAACCGTTCCAGTATGGCCTCCTACGCTTGCGCTCATGACCTTTTCTCTGCTTCGTCTTTACGGGGTCCTATTCGCCTCGATCGGGCTTTTCCTAGCGCTGGTCTTGGGTTCCAGACAAAGCCACGCGCAGGGGGCGTCCGCCCATCCCCACGCGCGGGCGCAGGCCCCTATTCCTACGCCGCTGCGCCATCCCTTTTGCTCCTGCCGGATTTGGCGCTACCAGGGCGCCGACAGCACGCAGAAGTTACTCCGGTTTCACCAGCGCTTCAATGCGCACGGCAGGCTGGTGGAGGATACCCACTATAGCGGCGCGGGATCGCACCTGTATGTCTTCACGGCCGAGCGCTCGTATTACCGGGGCGGGCACCTGACCAAACAAATCCAATGGCAAATGCCGGGCAAGCGCCGGAAGGGAAAGCTGCGCACGCGCTTCCACTACAACCGCCAGGGGCAGCTCGTCCGCGAAGAGAGTGTAAGCTTCCGGCACCCAATCAAGCGAGGCCTGAAGCGGGGGCGCGGCAGCGGGGGAACGGACCTGATTGGCCTTAACGACCTGGCGCGGCATCGGCGCCCGGAGCAGCGCACCAGGGTCCGCTACACGTACTCGCCGCAGGGGCACTTGGCGGAGGAAGTGGAAGCGTACGGGATGCCGGACCCGACCGACCATTCCCGGCATACGTGGGCCTATGACTCGCTCGGCCGACCCGCCCGCCACGCCATCTTTGACGGGGAAACGCTGCGGGCGGTAGCGCACTACCGCTACTGGACCGTGGCCGGGGGCTCGCGGTGCGACCAGACCTGGTCGGACACCGAGGCGCCGGTCCGCCCGGGGGAGGCTGCGTCACCGGCGGAAACACCGCCCCACACGGTGAGCACCTATTTCGATGCGCAGCAGCGCCCGGTCAAGCAAGTAAGCCTGCGGGAGCCGGGACAAGCGGCCGAGGTGGTGCTTACAACATACGACGCCGAGGGCCGGCCTCACCAGCAGCAGACGCTCGATGCCACCGGCGAGCCCGGCGACACGTGGCTCTACACCTACCCCTAAGGGGGCGATCGTTGCGCCTTGCTCGCAGCGAGCCGCCACTGCCGACGAGTCGCTTTCGGGGTTTTAGTCGTAATTAGGACCACGCCCGCACTAGCCAGGGTTCCCATCGGCGGGGTAGATGCCTCTGGGCTGGTCACGAACTGCAGCTTTTTGATAGAGCGGGCCGTAATCAGATGCTGAAACGTGGGGCTGTTGACATAATCAACGGGATAGCCATCGAGCACACAGAACAAGCCGATGCCTTCCGGGCGCGGATCGACCGGCAGCAGACGGCTACGGGTACCCGGCGCAACCGGCACATAACACACGAACGCTTTGGGGGGACGTAGGCCCGCATCACAGACCATACGCTGGCGGAGGGCATCGATCTGTTGGGGCAGCGGCCAGCGGCTGACCGTGGCTATCCACGCATCGGACGCGCTCGGGCTGGTATACACTACACAGGTCGTTGTCGGCGCATGGGCCGGGCCGGTGACCTGCTGCGCGTGCCCAGACAGGACAACTAGGTTGCTACTTAGCGCCCCGATTATAACAGATAGAGCACGACGTGCCCTCGTGAAACAAGGAGGGAAAGAGACGCCATGAGAGAGGGTCGAACCGGTTTGGTTATCAAGGGGGAACTCGGCAGAGGCGCTAGCGGGTTTGCTTGGCCTTTACGAGTAGTAGATGCTGCCCCCGTGCGCATTCCATAAACCCCCTGGCTAAAGTGACAATCTTTCAGTTGCTGGGAGTTTCTGGCACGCTCGTAACGACTAATAAAGCACCGTTCAAGAGATGCGACAGCGTCCGGAGGGAGATGTTCACTAAACCAATACCACCGTATTCTTCATGCCCCAACAGTACGCAACAGCCCTGATCTATGGAGGAGATTGCGGCTTTTTCTCTACAGTCAGTGAGAGCACATCCACATCAACATACTTACAATGTGCGGTAGCTGTTACGGTTTTGCCTCTCCAATAGATGGTATCGTTATGCACTGTCCCGAGACCAAATCGGCGGTGTAGTTCCTTTACAACAGCGGGTATGCCCCGACCTACAGAGTACGCGCTAACCTTATGCAGTTTTCCCTGCTTATAATCCCAATATATCGCGAAACCTAAGCTGTCTGTAAGGTTGAAGCTGCCATCGGGTCTTCGGAAAGTGTCTTGCATAAACGTCGTCTCATCTCCTTGTACGCAATACACGGTAGCGTTCGTTAGCAAAGCGGGTGAGCTACCGAAGGGGACTCCACGAAACCCATTCTCTCGGTCTAGTTGCGCTGGAGTGCCTAAATCTGAATTACAACTAGCCAGCAGAACAGTCCAATACAGTAGTTTCTTCATCCTCCAACAATACGAAAAGCCTTGAGGGTGGAGTTTCGCAGACTCCCCAACGCTCCCTTTTTGGCTAACTGTCCGCCAGAGTACAACTTGTGGCAATCAGGCGTATCGAGTGCGATTCCAAAAAGTCCGTTATAACAAATGTGGCTGTTGCAGAACGCTATCTCCATTTCGGAAGAGGAATACTTAGGCTGTCATTTACAGATAATAGCGAGGCTAAGCGGGCTTTTAAGCCTGGTCTATTTGCTATTGGGAGCAATCCGATTCACTAGTGGGAGTTCTGCAACAGCCACGGTCGGATGTAAAATGACAAATGAAAATTTTAACAGGACATCGGATCTACTGCGCATAGTACACTAGAAAATAAGTCCCCCTCCGTTATTCAGCTCTCGCCGGATTAGTTTCTCCTGGCTCTGGCGCACCTGTAGCAACAGTTCCGCCTTCGTTTTGGCGTCGTCCCAGACATACCCATGCCATAGGTCCTGGATAGTCTGCCCCTGGAGTCGGAAAAGCACCACACTTTGACTGAGTCCAACTCCACCACGGTAGTAGGAGACGAGTACTAGGCCCGGGCTCACGCCCAAGTACACCAACTGGCGGGTAGGTAAGTTGGGATCGAGAATCGCATCCCCCTTTTCAAAGGGAGCCCCCACGTCGGCCAGCACAAATGGAGAGTCGACACTGCCCCGCGCCTGGAAGAAGGCAGCAACAACGGGAGGCATCGCCTGGGCCGAGGCATAGGAGATGAGGGCGCGGTCTTCGGCTAGGCGCAGCAGCGTGTCTAAGCGACGGTTGGTGACAATGGCCATGGTGTCGAGCACGTAGGCCCGACCGGCCCGTTGGGCAGCTAGGATCGAATCAGGCAGCGGCGCGGGAGTCCGCCTAGTCGTGGTCGAGGCAGACTCCTTGGGCGGAGAGTCGTGACAAGCCGCCAGTAGCAGCACCGAGAAGACAAGACTTAGTTTAAGAAACATATTGGACGAGTAAGCGGGATCACCTAGCAGGCGCGAGTGGTTCACCGCACCTCGTATCTCTTCTGAAACGACAACTGGTCACTCTCCTTGACAATTTCTCATTCTGCCTTTGTAAAATGACAAATGCGTAAAAAAGGTCTTTCTCGGCGCGGGGTGGCCCCATTGAAAGAAAGAGCATCACTTAGTTAACAGTTCGCGCAGAAAGGGGCACATGTCACCATAGCTGGCCTCAACATCTTACTCCTTAAGCTGGACAATGCTATAGGCCGCTTCCCTCTTGCTTACCTTTCAGGCGTTCAACTAGCAGTATGCCTTAGCCGCTGGAATTGCGAAAGAAGTGGAAGCACTCGTGGCGCGTTAGATCGATAGAGAGGTTGAAGTAGTCCCTCCCTCCGTCTACCGTCGACACGCGGTGTTGCTTCCATTTCCGATGGCCCGAAGACCCCGTCACGGTGCTTCGGGCAAAGCCGTTGAGCCAAACAATGGTCTGCCCGGTGGCCATGCGATAGCCTTGGTAATGCCGATAATAGGAGGCTAAGGGATGCAAGGATCGGGGTCCAATGCGGGGCTCCGTGCCGCGGGTATTGCCACTGGCTACACAGTGCGCGAGAATCGCTTCTGCGGCCAGCACCTGCTCCGGCGTAAGTCGGATAGGCTGGACGTCAGGTGACAGGGAAGCATCGCTTGTAGGCGCCAACAATACCCCCGTAAAGTAGGCCGTTTCCAGCAGCACATTCTTTGAGCTATCTACTGGCGTTACGATATAGGAGGCAGGAGCCGGCAACCGATGGCGAGTCGTGGTACCCTGCCAATAGGCGAAACCAAAAAGCAGGTAACATAGAAGGCTAGCAAAGAAAAGTTTAGAAGGCATTAAGGAATACGAAAGAAGGGGCTAACCATTCAAAGCGCTGCTTTTCGAGATGAAACATCAAAGTAGATAAAAGCTAAGAGCAAGCTCGTGCGCCTGGTATCAGATAGTAGAAAGGACCGGTGAACATAATAGCTCATCTCAGATATACCTTCAACACCCGTTCCGACGCCCCGTAACGTTTGCCGAGTACCGTTCAATTAACGTTACGGGGCTTTGTCACCTCTTCTAATCTCCTATGTGACAAGCTGGTCTTGGTAATCTGTATGAAGTTGTTGGGGCTTACTTGATGTAGCGAGCTAGGGTAGTCCGCAAGTCGGCCCCTTTTAAGTTGAAGGCCACGATCTTGCCCGTGGGGTCGATCAGAAAGTTTTGGGGGATGCCCTGCACGTTGTAGAGCCGGGCCGCTTCGTTTTGCCAGCCCTTCAGATCCGATACCTGCGTCCAGGCCAGGTGGTCGTCCTCAATCGCTTTCAGCCACTTCGCGCGCCCCTTCTCGTCGTCGAGCGACACGCTCAGGATGTCAAAGTTGCGGCCCTTGTAGTCATTGTATACTTTGGTTACGGCCGGGTTTTCCTCGCGGCAGGGGCCACACCAGGAGGCCCAGAAATCCAGCAGCACGTACTTGCCGCGGTAATCGGCCAAGGAGACGGTGTTGCCGGCGGGCGTTTGCTGGCGGAAGGCCGGGGCCTGCGCCCCCACGGCCACGGCCTTCAACCGGTTCACGAGCTCGCCGTAGCGGCGGCCCGGCGCACTGGTCTTTAACTTCGGGCTTAGGGCCTCATATAGCGGTCCTACGTCGGCATACTGGGGCTGGCTCATGCCCTGCAGGGAGTAGAGGCTCACCCAGGAGGTAGGGTTCGCTTTAATGAAGGCCGCAGTGCCTTGGGCGTAGTCCTTGAACAGGGCCTGGCCCAGAGCCTGCATCCGCGCCTTAAATGCCGGGGTTTCCCGCTGCTGCGCCGAGGCCTGCTGGTATTCAGCGCCCAGGGCTTTTTGCTTGGCGAGCAACGGCTTCAACGCGGTCTGTAACCGCTGGTAATCGCTCGTTACCGGGCCGCCCTGGAGGCGGGCATTCTTCAGCGAATCAGCACTGGTGATCACCACGAGGCCCGGCTCCAAATAGATTCGGGTGGCGTCAACGAACCCGAGCAGGCCGCTCTCGAGCTTGCCGTTGCGTTTGATCAGCAACTCCGCCGGTTTGGGCAGGTCGGTGGTACCCTTGAACTCGAAGGTGCCATATTTGAACGTAGCGGAATCGGTGGGCTGCATCCCCTGAAACAGGTAGATTTTGGCCGGGGCATTGAGCTGGCCAATCGTGCCTTTAACGGTGAAAGGCGTCTGGGCCTGCGCCAGCCAGGGGGCGAAGAGTACTAGAGCGAGTAAGCGAGCTTTCATCTGAAGGGGTGGGGAAGTAGTGCGGACTAACTACTTGAAGTATAGAGACTTTTTAGGAAGTCATCTGGGACCTACGGAAACGTCCTGCCCGAGCAAACAGAACGTTCTGTCAACTGCCCAAACCGCTTTTAGGTCCAACAAAGTAGTACTATTGAAAACATACTATTGCAATAAGAAGGGTATAAAACACGAAAAAATTACTCTTATTCCAAGAACACGCTTGTAACACCGATTGTGTTAATGACCAATTTCAATAAGTGCTACTAAACAGGATTAAGTGTTTAAAGCAAATAAATGCAATCTAACCCCAACAGATATAAGCAAAAAGCGCTACCTCGTTGCGGAGAGCTTCTTCGGTTATTTCGAAGGGGCCGACCGGACTCTTATCGGAGCAGTCGCAACTAGTAAAGAGGCGATTCATCAGGCGGCGAAAGCGTACGGCGCTCATTTGTTCACCTTCTTCAAACACTTTCTCGGTATGATCCCGGTCCTGTCGCCACTGTGCCATAAACGAGGTAATAAATTCGTCTACTGTTGTCTGACGACTGAGATAGGCTGTCATGAGCTGTTGGTAGTCCGCTTCTGCCATGGTCGATAAGTGTCTTACAGGCCGCGTAGCAGCTGCTCAAATCCAACAGCGAAAGAAAATGGAACGTCGACCGACTAAGATAAGGGAGGAGTATACCAAGAATCGCTGTGTTAGCTCGGTAGAGGCCCCGGCCTCTTGTTAGCTCGACGATGGAGTACCCACGAGGTGAGTAACGCCAGCAGGCCAACCAACACGCAAATGCCAAACCACTGAATAATATTGTACTGCTCGACTAGCGCTCGGTAGATGGCGGTATAGAGAAAAAGCACCGTGCCCACTCCCTCCCACAGCTTTTGCTGATAAAAAGCGGAGGCAGGTAGTGATCGCACGGGCTGATGCACGAGGACACGCAGGATATTCCAACCCCAGACCAGCAGGCCCACCGTGGCCAGTAACATAGCCCCTGTGACAAAGCTGGTATAGCCAAACTCGTAGGAGATGGTAATCACGTACACATTGGCCACAATGGGCAGGAAAAGCAGGGCCCCCACCAAGGCGTAGCGTTGGGTCATGAGCAACATACCCGCCATCAGCTGGGCCAGCCCGAGAAACTGCCAGTAGACCCCGGACTGGTAGAGCGTTTCGAAGAAATGCTCCATGCTATGGATGGGGGCTAACTCGCCGCTGAGGCGGGTAAAGCGCAGGCCTTTGATTTTAATCAAGCTGGCAAATACGAAAGCGCCGCCGATTAGGTAGCGCGTATAAATGACAGCCAGCTGTAGCCACCCTTTTTGCTTCCAATCCAGAAGGGACATAACGGATAAGTTTTATAGAAAACAGCTGTTTAGCAACGAACCTAAATCCAGAAATCCTATGGATTTTAATTGGTGTCGTATAAGTACCGGTTATGTTAAATAGCGCTGTAGCTTGTGCTCATAGCGCAGTTTTCAGTTGTCTAGCAGGACTTGGACCTTTTATGATTGTCCGTGGCTGTTGCAGAACTCCTTGCC
>NZ_CAXTBM010000068.1:0-27208 GCF_964242765.1 uncultured Hymenobacter sp. | reverse complement strand
CAAAACTGTGATGCTGCCCGAAATCTTTAAGTGGTACGAAGCTGATTTCGGCACCAGCGGTAAAACTGGCGTGGCGTATGTCAATCAGTTTCGCGCTGATAAGCGCGTCCCCACCTGGTTCGTTATGGATTATTACGCCTACGACTGGAGCCTGAACGATCAGAAAACGGAAGAGCCTAAGAAATAAACGACACTGCCACGGCAGGCGCGCAACCGCAAGATCAGCAGGTGAAACTAAGCAGTGATGCTGGTTTCACCTGCTGATCTTGCGGTTTGTGGTCAGTAGCAGGTCAGGGCAGTTGCTGGCGCTCAGGGTTTCCGCGCTTGTAAAGCAAATGGATGGGAGTTGTGGTTGCCAAACTTATCGTAGCTCTACCGTTTCCGTAGAAGAGGCTCCACTCCTACTTCCCACCTATGCTTACTTCCCGACTTGAACACGATTTTCTAGGTGAACGGGCTATTCCGGCCGATGCGTATTACGGCATCCAAACGCTGCGGGCGCTCGAAAATTTCAATATTACGGGCATTCCGCTGAAGTCGGAACCGCTGTTTGTGCAAGCGCTTGGCTACGTAAAAAAGGCCGCCGCCATGGCCAACCGTGATATGGGCGTGTTGGACCCAGCCATTGCCGACTGCATCACGCGGGCCTGCGACCGGGTTATTGCGGGCGAGATGGACCAGCAATTTCTAACCGATATGATTCAAGGTGGCGCTGGCACTTCGGTGAACATGAACGCCAACGAGGTTATTGCCAACGTAGCGTTGGAGCTAATGGGCAAGCCCAAAGGGCAATATGAATTTTGCCACCCCAACAATCACGTTAACTGCTCTCAGTCCACCAACGACGCTTATCCGACGGCGTTTCGCATTGCTCTCAATAACAAGCTGGAAAGCTATAGCCAAGCCCTAGGCGAGCTAGCCGACGCATTTGCCCGGAAAGGGGAAGAGTTTCGGAACGTGTTGAAAATGGGCCGTACCCAACTTCAGGATGCCGTGCCGATGAGCATGGGCGACGAGTTTAAGGCCTTTGCCACCAACCTGCGCGAGGAACTGCTGCGCATTCAGGATAGCCGTAACCTAATCAGTGAAATCAACATGGGCGCCACGGCCATTGGCACCCGGGTTAATGCCCCCTCCGGCTACGGAGAAAAGGTAACTGAATACCTGCGCAACATCACCGGACTAGACTTGGTGCTGGCCGGCGACTTGATAGAAGCCACGTATGATACGGGCGCTTATGTGCAGTTGTCGGGGGTGCTGAAGCGTACGGCCGTAAAACTCTCCAAAATCTGCAACGATTTGCGGCTCCTCTCGTCTGGTCCTCGGGCCGGCTTGTTTGAAATCAATCTGCCGCCGTTGCAGCCGGGTTCTAGTATTATGCCGGGCAAGGTGAATCCGGTGGTGCCGGAGGTGGTCAACCAAACTGCTTTCTACGTTATCGGAGCCGACCTGACGGTGACGATGGCCGCCGAAGCCGGGCAGTTGCAACTGAACGTGATGGAGCCGGTTATTTCGTTTGCCTTGTTTACCAGCATTTCCTACCTAACTCGGGCATGCCATACGCTACGCGAGAAGTGCGTGGTAGGCATTACAGCCAACGCCCAGCACGCTGAGAAGCTGGTTCGCAATAGCATTGGCATCGTTACGCAACTAAACCCAGTGCTCGGCTACGAAACCTCGGCCGAAATTGCCAAAGAAGCGTTGCGCACCGGCAAAAACGTGTACGATATAGCCGTAACCGAGCGTCAACTGCTTTCGCAGGCTAAATGGGACGAAATATTCACCTTTGAAAACTTAATTCGTCCGCAGTTTATTCAGTGATGAGCGGCAAGGGCAAGTGGCTGATTTTTTGGCATTTCCGCACCGCCTGTCTCTGTCTACTCTTCTACACAGATAGACCCTAACCCTTCCTTGTTCTCTGGGTTCGCTCCCGGACAATAAGAAAGGGGTGGGTACCTTCTTTTAAAGGACTGCACATCAGCAATAGTAGCCAACGCTTTCTTACTGAACCCGCTCCAGCAGCACGGTGGGCTGGTCGTGGTAGGTGGTACGGTGGTATTCCTGGTACCCGAATTTACGGGCTACCCGCAAGGAGGCTTCGTTTTTGGGGTGCACAATGCACACCGTGCGAACGAGCCCGAAGTGAGCATCGGCCCAGGCAATAGCCGCCTTCACAGCTTCGGTGGCGTAGCCTTGGCCGTGCGCAGAGGCAGCTAGTACCCACCCGATTTCTGGGGCGCCATTGCTGGCCGGCACGATGTTGCGCTTAGGATCGGCAAAGCCAACTACCCCAATGAAACGGCCCGATGCTTTGTCTTCCACGGCCCAGAAGCCGTAGCCCATCAGGGTCCAGTGGCCGACGCTGCGTAGCAAAGTGCCCCACACTTCTTCTTCCAGCATGGGCCGTGGACTTAGGTAGCGATACACCTTTGGGTCGGCCCACATGGTTACGTATTCGGCGAAGTCGCTAGGCTTGTAGCCACGCAAGAGCAGGCGAGCAGTTTCCAGAACTGGAACTTCAAGTACAGATTGGCTAAGCATGGACGCACGAAGGAGCTGGAGGAAGCTGTAGGGTTCCGGACGGGCTAAAGTAATAGGTGTCGGCAACAATAGCTCAAGTGGAGCGCTACAAAGCAGATAAAGAAATTATTGCCTTGGTTGCAGCGAATCCCAAAATACCGCAGCAGCTACGGCGGCTGGCAAGCAAAATCGGTTTTCCTGATCTTACCTGAGAAGCCATTTGAGCTAGCATCACCACGCAAAACAAAAGCCCCTCTTTCTGCGGAGGGGCTTTGTGCAATACCGAGCAGGGAGTTACCTATTTAGGAAATGGTTCCGGCGGTTTGTCGCCGATTGTTTGTTTCAGTGGCTTGCTTCGGCGTGTTGGTTTTCTTTTGGGCGTCGGTGTTGCCGTTAGTGTTTTGCCCGTTGCCGGACTGCTGCACGGCCACATCGGTAGCTTGCTGGCCTACACGCTCCGAAATTTGCCCGCTACTCGTGCTGTTGTTAGCAGCAGAATTCTGCTCACCCCGGATTTGAATCTGGTGGCGCATCGTTTTCTGCTCGTCTTTCGGCACACTCACTCGTAGCACACCGTCCTCGAAAGAAGCGTCTATGCCGCTGGCGTTTACGGTATCAGGCAGTTGAAAAGAGCGCTGGAAAGACCCGAACGAACTTTCTACCATGTGGTAGCGGCGCTGATTCTGCTCGTTGCGGAACTGCCGCTCCCCGGCAATGGTCAGGCGACCTTGGTGAAAGTCCACCTTGATGTCTTCCCGCTTCATGCCAGGCAAGGCAGCTTCTATTTCGTAACTCTTCTCGGTTTCGTAGGCATCAACGTGGGGCGAAAAGCTGTTGACGCGCCCCCGCGAGGCCAGCGAATCGTTGAAGAACCGGTCGAGCATCGTGCTGAAATTCGACGATGCCATGTCAGAGAAGGAATCTTGAAATTTTTGAATAGCCATGACGTTGAAAGTTTAAGTGAAACAAACAACGATGCCATTTACGATTCGAAAAAAACAGAGGTTTCACTTAAAAGCGCAGTTTTTTATAGCGTCAAACAAGATTATTAAATGAAATCTACCGTTGCTTGAGTACGCACTTTCAATTGCCTTACCGACAAGCTTCCGGCTGCTTGCAACACAAAGCACGCTACCCCATAATCTGCTTGGCTACCTCCACTAACGTCTTGCCTTGGTAGGTGGGAGGGGGCGCCAAAGGGTACAGCTCCTGACCGGGCCGGGCAATAAAGCCCGCGGCCAGTCCGGCATGCAAGGCGCCTGCTACGTCCCAGCCTTGCGCGGCTATCAGAGCGGCTTCGGCTGGTTGTACTCCCGCCGTTTGCACGGCGGCTTGGTACGTATCCAGGTGAGGCTTGTAGCGGTGCCCGATGTCGATGCTCAGGCCTTGCTCGAAGTAATGAATGATGCCGGCGTAGCGCAGTTGCTCATCCAGCGCCGGGCGGGTGGAATTGCTGAAAGCCACTAGCCGAATACCTACGTCTAGTAGCATAGCCAGTCCTTTCGGAACGTCCTTGTGCGCTGGCAGCTCCGTTAGCAGCTGCACTATTTCGCGCTTCTTGGCGGGCTTGAGGGGCTTCCCTTCTAGCTTGGTAACCGTCATGTCAAGGGCCGCTTCCGCTATGGCGCTGAACGGATGGTAAGAGCCCGTTACGGTGTCTACCAGCGAATATTGAAGGAGTAAGCCAAACCACTGTTGAAAAGCGAACTTGTTGCCGAAGGATTTGCCGACCGTCCGCTTCAATTTGCTCATATCCAGCAAAGTCTCGTTGACATCGAAAAAAATAACCTTAGGCTGCGGCGGACGAGTAGGTAAGGAAGGCTGCATAGAAATGAAAAACGGTGGAGGAAGGACTTGGAATGCAGTGCCACATACGCACACTTCGGACTTAAGTGGCTGCCGGTCAGTAATCTTGGTAGTACGCTCAGCAATTGCCTTCTAAATCAGGAGGCGCACACGTAAGGCGCCATTGCTTGAAGCAGCAAGAAGCCCTGAAGATACCTTCAAGGCTTCTTGCTTTTGCTATCTGAATGCGGCTAGTTGCTCATGGAAATCCGGATGGTGTTTGGACCTCCCAGATGATAAGGACGCAACACAGACAAAGCAACAAGCAAAATGTTATCTGCGCTCGTATTGCGTGACCTGGTCGATTTCCGTGCTGCAACTCAATACTTTGGATTTGGGCGGCTGTTTGCACTGCTAGCAGGCTAGTTTACCACGAGCCGCTATTGTCGTCGTCGCTGTCGAAGCCGCCTCCGCCAGTGTCATCCGATGACATATCATCATAGGAAGCGTTATCGTCTGAGGAGAAATAGTCAGGCGAGGAATTGTCGACGCCCGAGTCGTCTGAGAAATAATCGGGGGCCGCATCATTAGCTGCGGAACCGCCAAACGCCGGAAATTCATCTGCCGACGAAGCGCCACCGGCTGCTCCAGCAGCACCTGCTAGGCCCGTAGCACCGGGGTCGAGAGACGCGGGGCTATTGCCGTGGTCCGTTAAGCCGTTCCCGGATTCATCGTGGCCTCCGGAAGCCATCCGATTACCTAGGTAGGCTCCGGCCGCGGCGGCGGCACCCGTTGCGAGGATACCGCCCATGCCGCTGCCCATACCGCCACCCATGCCACCGCCAAACCCGCTGCCGCCCATTCCGGGGCCGCGGTTGCCATAAAAGTCAGGTCCCTGCTGTTGCGGAGGCACCCCACCCCGGTTGTTGTTGCCGCCAGTTGGGGCATTGGGGCGGTTGCCATAAAAGTCGGGTGCGTTGTTGGGGGCCACCGCAGTCTGTGACTTACGCCGAAACAGCCGTATCAACACCCACATCACCCCGCCAATCAGCAGTGCTCCAATGGCCAGCGTTCCGATGCCTAAACCCGATGATTGGGGTGCCGGCACTGTTGATTGCGGCGTAAAAGGCTCGGTTGTGGGGGTGTTATCGGTGGCCGCTAGGTCCTCGGCATTCAAGGGAGAACTGCTACCCGCTGCTCCCGTTCCGGCTGCTCCTCCCGTGGCCGGAGCAGGGGTGGTAGCCGAAGCCGATTGGTTTTTCTGCGGATTGGAATCGGGGTTGGCCGCCAACATCAGCGTGTTCAAGCCGGTACGTACTCCGGCAAAGTAGTTGCCTTGCTTGAAGCTAGGCGTCATCTGCTCGTTGATAACCCGGGCCGTTAACTCGGGCGTAATTACGCTTTTCAGTCCCGAGCCCGGCTGAATCGTGACTTTGCGCTCTTGCCCTGATAGCAGTAGCACAATCCCATTGTTTTTGTCGCGCTGGCCTACGCTCCAGGCTTGGCCAAGCGCCCGGCCGTAGTCGGCCACCGTGCGGCCACCTAGCGTAGGCACCGTTACCACCACTATTTGGGTGCCCGTTTTGTCGGCGTAGCGACGCAGGCCGCTTTCCAAAGTTTCGGCGTCGGCAGCACTAAGTAGCTTGGCTTCGTCGGTTACGAAGCGGAAAGGAGAAGGCCGGGCCGGTAGTCCTTCCGCTGATTGAGCTGCCGATTCTGACTGAGCAGCAGCGGGTACAGCCAAACTCATTCCGGTTGATATGAGCAGCAAAAAAAGAAACAAGAAGCGAGGCATAGTGCGAAGAGGTGTAGTTAGATGAGTGGCCTATTATCGCCTTCTACGGAGCTTAGCGCGCTAGCAGCCATGCGAATACCATCAATCAAGTTGAAATTGCTGGTGTGGCACTATAATAACTGCAACAAATATTAATTTGCTTATATATGCACGTTGCCTTTGTGGTTTATGAAGAAAACACTGCTGTCCACTTTATATTTTCAGAACGCAGCTGAGCAGTTGTTGGAGGACTCCGCTGGATTTTTGCGAGCTAATTGGAACAATAGTCCGCGCCAGTCAGAAGAGGTGCGGGCCCTATTCACGCACATGATTTATGCCTTGCAGCGTCGTAACTGGAGCCGCATCATAATCAATCAAGTGGGGATGAGGCCTTTCTCGCGGGAAGAGCAGCACTGGGTGGCGCAGGAATGGCTGCCAATGGCCGTACAGGCTGGCTACGGCCACGGTGCAATTGTGGGTTCGCGCGATGTGATGGTACGCCTTGCCACCGCCTACATCACCACGCATATGCAAAGTTTGCCCCTGATCTATCAATCTTTTGAAACCGAAGCCGAGGCCCTGGAATGGTTGCTTCGGCAGCCCCACTCGCCACAGTTGCAACGCAAACTCTCCTAAGCTATGCTGTGAGAGATATGTAGTCTGTTAGTATCAGCTGCTGTCTGATATACACAGCAAATTCAACGATTGAAGTGCAATAGAAACGCAAAATCCGACATCTCTACCGCACCTCAACTGCCGTAAAACCACTTAGCAACCGCACCCCGCCGCTGCCTCACCCGACGCAGAAGTTGTTGCGGGAACAGGACCGCAGTCGAACAAGCCGAAGTGGCGATTTTTATTGCCTACTACCTGAAAGTAAGGCGCATAACGGGTTGCACTCACCATAGCGGCCGTGTTGCCGCACACGAGCATCGGCCGACCGGTTTCGAAAGTATGATGGTCGTCGAGCACAAACTGATGGGGCTGGCCGGGCACGGTGCCCAGGTAGGTGGCTACTTGGCCGTAGTCTTCGCAACGGTCTTCTAGGTCGAGCTTGAAAGCGCGCACTGTGAACGAGTAGAACCCGATGTTGCCGACTTTGGCTTCGATTTCCGGGTTGTTGATGGTGAGGCGGCGGCTGGCGAAGAGACGGTAATCTGACACGCCGAGGCGCATAAGCAGCCGCCGAAAATCCTCGGTGTAGAGGGCGCCGCTCAGGCACTCGCCGTACAAAACCGGGTCTTGGCGCAACGCTTCGGGCACGCGGCGGTCGGCAAATACATCGGCAATAAACAATTCGCCACCGGGCTTTAGCACCCGAAATATTTCACGATAAGTAGCTTCTTTGTCGGTGCTCAGGTTGAGCACACAGTTGCTTACTACCAGGTCCACGCTATTGTCAGGGAGGCCGGCCGCTTGCAAGTCTTCGATGTAGCCGTGGCGAAATTCCACGTTGGGCTGGGTGTAGCCAAACTGCGCGGTATGGAATTCAACGTGGCGGCGGGCCACATCGAGTTGCTCTTCGGTCATGTCGATGCCAACAACGCGGCCCGTTTCCCCAACCAGCTTGGAAAGCAGAAACGCATCGCGGCCCGAGCCGCTGCCCAGGTCCAGCACGGTGCACCCTTCAATGGCATCGGGTACGCACACGCCGCAACCGTAATACTTGTTTAGCACCTCGGGAGCCAGTTGGGCGAGTATGCGGCGGTGAGTTAGCGGAACGTCATCGGTGCAGCAGGCATTGGTGAGTAGGTCTTGGTTGGTTTCCAGTTGCGAACCGTAGTAGTCCTGCACTTGGGCGTGGGTGTCGGAAGTTTGCATAGCCATGAAGGTAAAAAAGCTTACGTGCACAACCGGCATCTCGGGCGGTGGTTTTGCCACTTCGAGTTTAGTAAAGTCCTCTAGCCCGCTGCTTCCAAAGCCGACGAGCACACCCCTCAGTGACCAAGACAAGCAAGAAGCTAACAGGACGGATAGCGGTACAACTTGGTCGGGTACTTAACTGAAAGTCAGTAAGATAAGTGGCCTAAGCGCACCCGCAGGTATTGTTGCAGCCAGATTGGGTAGAGGTTGTACACCACATTAACAAGTGTAAGCAGCAAGGCCCACTTCCAGTAGCCGTGAGCGGCAGCGTAGACACCACTCAGCAGAAAGAACAGGAACAGCATCAAGTGGAAACGCTCTTGGTGGTAGCTGGTGCGGATAAGCGCCCCAAGTGAGGTACGGGTGCGAATGTGCCGGTAGTCCGGGTACTGGCGCCGGACAAGGCGGTTGATAAGGTCGCCGTGCTGAGTGAAGCGGTTAACTAGGGGTACGCCCAGTTGGCGGTAAGCAGCAGGCCCACCACTAAGTTGCCAGTGCCGAAACCTCGAAATCGGGACGACATAGGCCAAGAAACTAGCGGCTAAAAACCCATACAGCCACGGCCGGGCCATATGCTGATAGCAAAAGACGCAAAGGGGCCCCAAGCTCAGCACCGACCAAAATATATTCGGTACGGCATTGTAGAAGGCCAACAAGGCCGGAGACGGGGCGGCAGCTTTCTTTCCGGTCGGCGGCATCGACGATAGACGATACGAGGGACGTAGCGCTGACCCTCTTTTCGCTAAAATACAAAAGCTAGCGTCCCGGTTGGTTTGCTGGTGCTGTAGCGCAAAGCAGCGGGGTTTGTAGCACGCAATAAAAGATGGAGTAGTTACGGCGCGACCAAGGAGAATAGCACTTACGCCTTCGTCAGCCGCCGCTAGTGCGCTTCACTCAGCGAAGAGTTGTTGTTCTCGCAGCCAATCAAAAATCTTTTGATCGACGGGTGACACCAAGGACCGGTCCTGGTAGCGCAGCCAAACCACTTCTTCGATTTCTGCGGCCGGTTGCAAGGTGCCAGTGTAGTGGCCGCTGTAGCAGATCATGACAACGTTAACTCCCGTCGGGTGGCCGTGAGCCTGCGCCTTGAATGTGCCCACGTGCTGTAGACTCGCCACTTCCAGGTCAACCGTTAGCTCTTCTTTGATTTCGCGCACCAAAGTTTCGGCGTCCGTTTCACCTGCTTCGCGCTTGCCCCCCGGAATATAGTATCGGTCTTTGCCGCGGCTGCGGGTGCTCAAAAGCCTGCCTTCGTGCAGGTGCAGCCACGCTACTTTATCAATTGTTTTCACGCACGTAAGATAGCTAGAAACTGAAAAGCCGTTGGGCTCGATGCAAGCAAGTTGGTTGTATTGAAGGCTGAGCGGCTACCCCGAAAAACGGTGGCTTCCTTGCCTGTCATCAACCAGCGAAAAAACTTTCCACGGCAGTACTAGCCCGTGTTGTGCCCGCAAGTAAACTTGAGCTAGAGAGTAGCCGTAATCCTGCTAACATAGTCACTCGTTGTCGCCCTTCTTCCTTCTACCGACTTAGGTAGCTACCGCGCGACACCGAGTTGGTGCTTGTTTCGTTTCTCACTCGTTTTGTTGTCTGCCTTATGCATCGCCTTCCCTTCTTTTCCTTGTTGCTGATTGGCTTGGCGGCAACTTCCGCGCAAGCCCAAGGTGGTGCATCCGTTACGCCTACCCAGCGCAACACAGGTGAGCGGATAAGCCCAGTACCCGGCGTTACGCTGCCCGCTGCCGTGGGCCAAGACAAAGCCGAGCCGGTGCCACCTCCGCTCCCCATTCGCCCCAACGGCGTGCTGCCCCAGCCCGCCATTCCCCGCGGCGATGTAACAGTCGGCCCCGTCGATTCGGGCCAAGTGCAGCCCACCAACCGCCGCGCCACTACGCCTGCCCGGTCGCAAAAGAAACGCCCGTAGCAGCAGAAGCTAGTTGTCGAAGTAGGTAGTAGAGTTGATGAACTCCGATACCAGCGCCCCACTTTTCGGCGCTACGGTACCACGGCTAATGGGCTGTACTAATCTGCCTCTGTTCCACCACCGGTCGATACTGTAGCAAGTGGTTGTTCGGGCTACTTTGCAGGAGTCCGGCGTGCAGCAAGCGCAAGGAGCCAACGGGTAACTTGATTTTCAAGGCTCGCAACAAAGCCGGCTCAAGATGCCTATGGAGCAGGCAATAACAGCGCTTGGAGCGAATAGGTTGGAACCTCAGAACTGCGAACTGCCACAACGTGGCAAGGCTTTGTTCTTTCTAGTACCTTGCTAGCCTGTTTGCTTTCACTGCCAATTGTATGAACGAGTCGCTTGACGTTATTAACGCTTACTTTGATCTTGTCCAATCGTTGAATGTAGACTCCGCTGCCTACGCCGCAGTGTTGCATCCGGAGGTAGAGCAAATCGAGTTTCCCAACTCCCTCAACAAAACCATTCAGCGCCGGTCTTTCAACGACATTATCGATAACCTACGAATCGGCCGGGAGCTACTGCGCGACCCGTCGTTTGAAGTGTACCACACCCATTTCGGTGCCGACGGTAGTGTGCTGGTAGAAGGTCTCTGGCAGGCGACAACGGTAAGTGATGTCAGGGCACTAACTCGGGGGCAGCGTCTGGCTTCTCACCTCTGCCTGATCTTTGAATTCAAAGACGGCAAGATTTACCGGCAGCGGCGCTATCCTTGCTTCGAGCAATTTTAACTCGAAATTGGGTATTTGAATTTGCTTAAGCGCTGGCCCACGTCGTTTCGTTACTGAACGGATAGCTCCTCTAAGAAGCTGTTTAAGTTACTGTCTGTCGTCACGGGTAGAAACGCCTACTTGCGTCTCGTCGGCTGCGCCATTCAGGTAATTGTGGTCCAACGACAAGACGCAAGTAGGCGTCTCTACTCCGTAAGGATAGCTTCGCTGCTACCTCAAACAGCTTCTAAGCGCAGATGAGGTATTTCGCGTGCCAACATAGTTGGATTTAGATCCTATACCGTGGTGGCCGCAGAAGTAGGAATAAGGGAAAATACCTTGTCTACCTCGCCATAACACAGCGGGCTTATTGCTTCAGATACGTGGAGGCTTCCACTACCTGGTAGGCCGGGTCGGTGCGGAAAATACCTTGCAGCGAACCTATGTGGCGGGCCCCGATAATAGTAAGAATACGCGCGCTGCGGCTAGCCATCTGCGTCGTGACTATGTTGGAGTAAATCTTCAAGTCGCGGTTGTAGATAACCGAAATGAACTCGGCGCCCACGTAATGCGGGCTAATGAAGGCGGCATCTACCATCGGGTCGGGCTTCAGAGTACCATCCGTTACCCGGGCGGGGGTGCGGTACACGAGGGTATGCAGTTGTTGAAGAAGTGCCGGGCTATTGACGAAGCTCAGCAGGTTGGCCATAGTTAGGTTGCCACTTTCCCACTTCTGAAGCATGGGCGCCCCGTAGGCCCGATGCTCGGCCGTGGCATCCTCGTAAAGCTTGATGTTGGTGCCTTGGTGCAGAATACTTTGGGAAGTGCCACCTGGTGCATTTACGCAGTAGATGCGCTCCAACCCTAAGCGCTTACCCAGTACAAAACCCAGCTGGTAGGTTTCGGAGCGCCCGTTGGGCATCGTGTTCAAGTCGAGCTTGCCTTGCCGATAGAGGGTGTACAAACTATCCATACGAACCTGCCGCTCGGGCAATTCTTCCACCATGATGGCATCGGGCTGGAACCGTTGCATCTGGTCGCAGACGGCACTTAACTCAGCTTGGCGCTTCGTGGTTAGCACATCGGTGTTGGGGTTGTTGGGCTTATAGACTTGGGCCAGGTGCGGGCCGCCTACCATCATAACAGCAATAGGTGCTGGGTTAGAGGCCGGGCCGGATGTGGGTTGGTTTTTGGTGGTGGTGCAGCCAAACAGGCCAGTCAGGGAAACAAAACAGGGGAATAGTAGTTGGCGCATGCGGGAGGAGGTGTGTCGGCGGCGAATATAGGAGTTTGGTTTTGTCTCCAACCGCCTCCCATCAAATTGCCTCTGACCCACTATCTATTGCTTGGCGCGCCAACTGCTGCCAAAAGTAACTGTTCAGTTAAAGCCACTCGGTTGCAGCAGGCGCCCTCTTGCCCAAACACAACGAACACGCCTTTGTTTCTCGGTCATACACCGTCTGCCCGAACCACACCGCAGCCCCCTTCCATAGTATGAATATACTGTTGCCCTGAGCTTGCGCAGAACTTCTCACGCGCGATAATGTGCTTAGGACAACAAGGTAGGAGTGTAGTAGCGAAGACTTTATGCTAGCCGAGGTGCAAGTTCTACGCGGCCTCAACCTGATACCGCAGCCACAGAATACCATCCGGGCGCTGCTCTACGCTTTGCAGCTTGAACTGCACCGGCGGCCCTGGTTCCTCGCCCTGCTCGAAGAGAGTGGGAGAGGTGGCCGCGCCATCTACCACGGGGTAATGCAGCAAACTTAGCTCGTCTACCAGCCCAGCCTTGAGCAAGGAGCCGTTTAGGTGCCCGCCGCCTTCCAGCAAGATGGTCTGGATGAGAAACAACTCGCCCAATTTATCAAGCACCAGCGCGAAATCCAGTTCCTGCGCGCCGCCGAACACATACGAGACGCCCTGCCGCCGCAGATACGCCAGGTACTCGTCGCTGACTTGCTCGGTGAGGACGGCCACCACGTGGTCCTCGTCGATGTAGGCCGATTCCCAGCCGAGCTTACCGTGCGCATCCACCGCCACCGCAAACGACTCTGCTTCGTGCTCGGCCACGAAATCGGTGCGGGGCAGGGACTCCGCAACGGGTTGCAGGTCGGGGGCTAGGCCGTCGGTGAAGTCCTTTTCCATCGTCACGCGCCCGCACAGCCAGGCTTGAGCGGCAAAGGTAGCGGCGGTGGTTTCGTACTCTTTGGTATTAGGCTTCGCGCCCCAGCGGCTAAGAATGATGCGCCCGTCCAGGGAAGTCATCATGTGGCAAATCACCCGAGGTTTCATAGCTATAAATGGGAGCTTGGTAAAGGAGAAAGTGCCGTAAAGGCATTAAAGTAGCTCCTATACGGGCGGACTGGTTGAAGGTGCTGGTCCAGCAGAAAAACACTTGATTAACCGGGTAAGATCAGTGCCTAAATTGGCTTAATCTTTGAACTGCCGGAAAATGCCGAGTAAATGATTATTGTTTCACTCTCGGGCTTGTATCATGTTTAGTTTCGTTTTCCGAGATTCTAGCTGGGTAATAGGCTGTGGGATAAAATAAGTTTTGTATTTTTCTCCTGAAATTCACTCGTTTGCTTCTTGCTTTATATTTTCATTTTTCCTTCGTATGATTAAATCCTTTACCGCCCTGTTCGTACTGGTAGCCGCTCTGGCATTAGATGGCACCCCAGCCCAAGCGCAGATCAATATCAACATCAACCGGCCAGCTCCTCAATACGTGGTAGTGCATGAAGTGCACTCCGAGAAGAAATGGAAGGCTCCTAAACAGAAAAAAGCCACCGTCCTGCTTGTGCCCGCTCAGCCGGTTTATGTTGTTCGCAGAGGCCATGGCCACGGGCATGGACACGGCCACGGTAAAGGCAAGCACTAGCTAAATCAGCGACAGTCGTATACTAAAAGGGCTTCCACACGCAGTGGAAGCCCTTTTTTATGTGTTTCCCCGCTAGGCTGCCACTAAGCGAGTCTATCAAGAGCCTTTACTGAATTCACGTTCTACCTCGTGCACCGCTCACGCCACACGATGTCAAACCCAGACAGCAAACGTCATCACCTTATTCCGTCCCTTAGGGCCGCAATTGCCCCCTTAGATGGTCGCAGTTGCCCCCGGCATCTTCAGTAGGCTATAACTAACTTCCGAGTGTCATTTAAACAACTCCTGCCATGTCTGACACCACCCTTCAGCCTCAGCCCAACCCCGACCTTGCCAGCCTCGACCGACTAGTGGGCACCTGGGCGGTATCCGACCCTAGTGGGCACAACGCCATCAGCGGCACCGTCACCTACCACTGGATGGAAGGCCGTTTCTTCCTCATGCAGCAAGTAAGCCTCAGCCATGGCGAGCGGCAGATAAAGGGCCTGGAAATCATCGGGCACGAACAACCCTTCGGCGCCGAGCCCAGCCCCGACATCAAGTCCCGCTACTATGACAACCTCGGCAGCACCTTCGACTACGTGTACGAGCTGGAAGGCGACACGCTCACAATTTGGGGCGGCGCCAAAAACTCACCCGCCTATTACCGCGGTACCTTTAGCCCCGACGGCAACACCAACACCGGCGCTTGGACCTACCCCGGCGGCGGTTACGCCTCCTCCATGACCCGAATCAGCTGAACCCCATAGCGCCAACTAATTGGTTCAGCGCCACCCGAACGTGCGGTGTGCCCCGAAACCAATGCGTCCGTGCTCCGAGAGTTCCTCGGAGTACGGATATAAGAACCAAGAAACCAATCAGGTTACTACCGATGAATTACCAGTTGTTCGCGTGACAACTCCAAGTAGCTATGCCATTGCAGCGCCTTGGTTAGTTCCGGTAGATGCTGGCGGAATAGCGCCACAAGCTCGGTGGTAGTGATATTTCCGGTGGAAACCAGCCGCAACTTGTAGGGGCGACCGTGCAAGATGAAGGTGTTCACGAAGTCGGCGTCCTTGGTAATTACCACCCGGCTCTCGCGTACCGATAGCTCATTGATATTTCCATCAGGTGTGTGGTTGGCTTCCGGTAAATCGAGCGTGTGTAGCGCGTCATATCCTGCTTCGTGGGCCAGCCAACGAGCCAAGTGTTTCGGTAGTTGCGCATCTACCAGAACCTTGACCAACGGTGCCGCCATTAGGAAGCTAAGCGGTAGAAAGTCTTAGTTTTGAGTAATTCCGCAGCGTAGGCTTGGCAGGCGCGCAAGTCCTCCGCTTCCAAGTCCTCATAGTCAGCCAGGATTTCGGCGTCGGTCATGCCCGAAGCCAGCAGTTCCAGTACGTTTTGCACCGGATAGCGCAACCCGCGTACCGTGGGCTGGCCGTGGCAGATAGTCGGGTTAACGGTAATGCGGGAGAGTAAATCAGCCATACACCAAAGTACGGAATTTCTCTGCTGGTAGAGGTGAGCTATTGCCCTGGTGCCACCCAAACGTGCGGTGCGCCGCGAAACCATTGCGTCCGTGCTCCGGGAGTTCCTCGGGGCACCGCGGTTGTATAAACTACTCTATCGGCTGTTACAAAACAGCCGCTTAGGAAGCAGCAAGTGGGAGCTTTCCTGTTGTTCTCAGATGGGCGAAAAACTCCTGTTCCGTCATCCATTTGCTGATGCGGCTCTTGGCTATTTCTTCCACCGGCTTGCCTGTCATGGAGAAGTCAGTTGGGTTGGCGGCCGAGCCCGTCGAAGATGGCTTGTTCGATGGTTTCATAGGTAGCAGGCAGGTTTACGTCTTCAACAACAATATGGTCGGCGGTTAATTCAAACCAAATAATTACCTTCGGCGTTAGTAGTAAAGTTTCACTAAAAACTAGCATCTCATGTTTAAGCGTATGCTCCGAACGGATTTTCTGTTCAGCAAAGCCGGCTGGCTGATTGGGGCAGGCTCTGTTTTTAACTTGGCTGGTAATTACTATTCTTTCAACTCTTCCCTTTCGGGAGCGGAAGCTGACCGCAAAGCTTTGGAAGCCGACTGGAACATGGTGGGGTTGGATCTGGAGAAGTCGTTGACCGCCTACGAAGCTGAATTGCAGGCCGCTCAGTCCAAGCAGCTCTCTTTCAATTTCGATGGCCGATAGACCAGATAAAAAGAACAAGCCAACCAGCACGGTTCAGCCCACCAACAATACGTCTCCTATTACTCCCGTTCCTCCGGTAGATGCCCTACCGCCCGAGGTGCGGGATTTTGTTTTGTCGCTGCCACCCGACAAGCGGCAACAAGCCACACGGGTACTTATTCAGGTGACACGCACCCACTCTGGCCCGATTCCCTCAGCCGATGCGCTGGCGCAATATGGCTCGGTACTCGAAAGTGCTCCTGACCGAATTCTGCGCATGGCCGAAAAGCAGTCTGACCACCGTATGGAGCTGGAAAAGTCTACCATTCGCCGCCAACTCATTCAAAGCGGCGTTGGTCAGGTACTCGCGTTTTTGGTGTCCATTGGTTGTATCGGCGCTTCTTCCTGGCTGGCCTATGAAGGCCACGACGCCGTAGCCGGCGTTATCGGCGGCACTACAGTAATAGGATTGGTTTCGGTCTTCATCTACGGCAAAGTCTCTCAGCAAAAAGACCTGAGAGAGAAAAACGGGAAGTAACTCCTGCTATTCGTTACTCCTGACCCCACCGCCACCCGAACACGCGGTGCGCCCCGAAACCACTGCGTCCGGGCTCCGGGAGTTCCTCGGGGCACGGACGCGTTTTAAGGTGTTTACTTCATTTGTCTATCGATAAAGTTATGAGTGCTCTAAACCAACAAGTACTGCTAATCTAGAAGTGGCTTCGGCCGTAAATGACCACAATGGAATTCTGCTTGTAAAAGCTTGAGGAGTTTGGCCATTTATTGTTTTAATATCTGTTAAGAAAGCATTATAATCCTGCACTAGATATTCTATCTTCATTCCTGCAAATTCGATGGTGTTTAGTTCTTCGAATCTTTTATAAGCTTGACTTTTAGCGAATACTGGTAAAAGAAATCTTTCAATTAATATTATTTTGCTTCTATTATCGGTGCCAAAATTTGAAAAGGCTTTAGATAATTTATTTAAATTATTATACTCCATTTCGTCATTATCTGCTATGGTCTTAAGCCTTTCAATTAAAGAATTCGTATCTTGAAAAATATTCTTTAAAATAAAAAATATTTCCAAAAATAGTAGTCCATCTAAGTTATGATCTTTGTTGCTGTTTGCTAAAGATTTACCTACATCGCTGGTTTCTAAATTGATTTTCATTAATGATCTTAAATTGAGAATATTGTTTTTAGATAATATAGATAGAATGGCAAAGAGAAAAGAGTAAGTATTTGCTTTCTCTCTGTTATGAAAAGATTTTATTCTGTCACTATATTCTAACCAGCTTATTGTTGCTTCAAGATTGCTATAATAAAAAATATCATCGGAGTAAAACTTGTCAATATACCCGTCAAAGTCAACTTTAGGCCCGTACTTATGCCTGAAAATACCTTTGATGTTTTTTATATCACATATTGGAATGGTTTTGTTGAATAAAAATTTGTTCTCGTTTTCTCTTACATCTAAGTGTGCGCCAAGTACGTTTATTAACCTGAATATATGCTCTGGATCAACCCTGTCTACATCATCAATAATTAGAACTATTTTTTTATTGTGCTGCTTTAATTTCTGTATTGAATTATTTATTAATTCACTAATAAAATCATTTTCATACAATGAGCCTATTTTATTCGTAAAATAAAAATTAAATTGTTCTAATATCTTAAAATCATTCAAAGCATCACTATGTCTCTTCTTGAATGATTCATATTCATTGTACAAGCCATGTATGTGTTTGGCTAAATCTAATGTGGATTTGTCTATTTTATTTATAGATGTAACAAATTTATCCAAAACATCTCCAAAATTGATGGATATAAAATAATCTCGAGTGACATTATCAGGAATTGCGTTAGTGTTAAATAATTCGTATTTATCATTGTGCAATAGTAATTCATATATTATATCATATTTTATTAACTGGATGATGTCGTCATTACTTGAAATGGAGTAATTTATTGGTCTCAAGGTTATTGTGATATAATCATCTGTCCTTGCCTTGAAAAACTCTTTTAAAAAATAGGTTTTGCCTATGCCGAAAGGACCTGATATTATTATCCTTTCGTTTTTATTCAGATGTTGTTCGAATGCCTTTTGGGGTGAATCAATTTCGATGACTGATTTCTCAGGAGTTTCCGACTTCATACATCACAAAAAAAGGAGAGAGAAATACTATTCCTCTCTCCTGAATAAACTATATACAACTAATCACCTCAAGAACCGCAGGCCTCGCAGGCGTCGGGGTTATCCAGGGAGCAGGCCATATCGGAGGCGTTTTGGGCTGATACGTTCAGGGGCTCCAGGGTCTCGGCGGCTTGCTTCTGCACCGTGAACTTGATGGCGTCGGCGGCGGCTTTGGTGCGCAGGTAGTACATGCCGGTTTTCAGGCCGCGCTTCCAGGAGTGGAAGTGCATACTGGTGAGCTTGCCGAAGTTCACGTTCAGCACGTGCAGGTTCAGGCTCTGGCTCTGGCAGATGTAGGCGCCGCGGTCGGCGGCCATGTCGATGATGCGGCGCTGCGAGATTTCCCACACCGTCTTATACAGGTCCTTGATGGACTGCGGAATGGTCGGGATGCCCTGCACCGAGCCGTTGGCGGCGATGATGTCGTTCTTCATCTGCTCGTTCCACAGGCCCAGCTTCACCAGGTCCTTGAGCAGGTGCTTGTTCACGACCATAAACTCGCCGCTCAGCACCCGGCGCACGTAGATGTTGCTCGTGTAGGGCTCAAACGACTCGTTGTTGCCCAGAATCTGGGCGGTGCTGGCCGTGGGCATCGGCGCCACGAGCAGCGAGTTGCGCACGCCGTGGGTCATCACCTCTTCGCGCAGCGCGGCCCAGTCCCAGCGGCCCGAGTCGGGCGTCACGCCCCACATATCAAACTGAAACGTGCCTTTGCTCATCGGCGAGCCGGGGAAGCTCTCGTAGGCGCCGTTCTTCTTGGCCAGGTCCTTCGAGGCCGTCATGGCGGCGAAGTAGATGGTCTCGAAGATGTCCTTGTTCAGCCCGCTGGCCTCGTCGCTCTCGAAGGGCATCCGCAGGGCAATGAACGTGTCGGCCAGCCCCTGCACGCCCAGCCCGATGGGCCGGTGCCGCAGGTTGCTGCGCTCGGCTTCGGGCACGGGGTAGTAATTCACGTCAATCACCTTGTTGAGGTTGAGCGTGGCGTGGTAGGTCACCTCGTAGAGCTTCTGATGGTCGAAAGCCAGGTGCCCGTTCATCTCGCGCACGTAGCGCGGCAGGGCCAGCGAGGCCAGGTTGCAGACCGCGATTTCGTCCTTGTCGGTGTACTCCAGAATCTCGCAGCACAGGTTGCTCGACTTGATCGTGCCCAGGTTCTGCTGGTTCGATTTGCTGTTGGCGTGGTCCTTAAAGAGCATGTAGGGCGTGCCGGTTTCAGTCTGGCTTTCCAGAATCGCAAACCACAGCTCCTGCGCCTTGATGGTCTTGCGGCCGCGGCCTTCCCGCTCGTATTTGTGGTAGAGCTTCTCGAACTCCGGGCCCCAGGTCGTGTCGAGGCCGGGGCACTCGTGGGGGCACATCAGGGTCCAGTCGGCGTTGGCCTCCACGCGCTTCATGAACAAATCCGGGGTCCACATGGCGTAGAACAGGTCGCGGGCGCGCATCTCCTCCTTGCCGTGATTTTTCTTCAAGTCCAGGAACTCAAAGATGTCGGCGTGCCAGGGCTCCAGGTACACCGCGAAGGCGCCCTTGCGCTTGCCGCCGCCCTGGTCCACGTAGCGGGCCGTGTCGTTGAACACCTTCAGCATCGGCACCAGGCCGTTGGAAGTGCCATTGGTGCCCTTGATGTAAGAGCCCGTGGCCCGCACGTTGTGCACGGCCAAACCGATACCACCCGCCGACTGCGAAATCAGGGCGCAATTCTTCAGCGTGTCGTAAATGCCCTCGATGGAGTCGTCCTTCATCGTGAGCAGGAAGCACGAGCTGAGCTGCGGCTTCGGAGTGCCCGCGTTGAAGAGCGTAGGCGTGGCGTGCGTAAACCACCGCTCGCTCATCAGCTCATACGTAGCAATAGCCGCATCGATATCCTCTTTATGGATGCCGATGGCCACGCGCATAATCATGTGTTGTGGGCGCTCCACTACCTTGCCGTCGAGGCGAAGCAAGTAGCTGCGCTCCAGCGTCTTGAAGCCGAAATAATCGTAGTTGTAGTCCCGGTCGTAGATGATGGCCGAGTCCAGGGTAGCGGCGTGCTTATGAATGGTTTCCCACACGTCTCTCGCCAGCAAGGAGGCGTTTTCGCCGGTCTTGGGGTCCTGGTAGGTGTAGAGCCGCTTCATGGTGCTGCTAAACGACTTCGCCGTCACCTTGTGCAGGTTGCTCACCGCAATCCGGGCCGCCAGAATGGCGTAGTCGGGGTGCTTGGTGGTGAGGGAAGCGGCGGTTTCGGCCGCCAAGTTGTCAAGCTCCACGGTTGTGACGCCGTCGTAAATCCCATCGATGACCTTTTTGGCCACCTCAATCGGGGAGACATACATCATGTTGAGCCCGTAGCAGAGCTTTTCAATGCGCGCCGTGACTTTATCGAATTTCACGGATTCGCGGCGGCCGTCGCGTTTTAGTACCAGCATAGACGTAGCAGGTTGATGTGGTTGAAGTATGGAACTGCCCACCCCAAAGAGAAGCCAGCAGAAGATTCAAGAAGAGATTCTGGACGCCAGCACGCTGCCCGCATGCGTCCGTTGAGTAGTGGAAGATATCCCCTTCCAGTGGGTAGGACAAACCTAAAGTTTAGAAGTTTTCCACATAGCCACAAAACGGTGCAGTTCAGCGGGTTTTCTAAATGTAAGCAATGCTATATAAATTAGTAAACTACCCGAATTTTAGGTTGGCAAATTCAGGCGGAAAGTGTATTGCTTGTAGGCGGTAGAGCTGAACGGTAAGCGAGTCGTGTTGTTGGTAGCGCGTAGCATAGTAGTAGAGCAAAAGACAAAACGCACCACCCAACCGTCGGTGCTCCTAAGTGGAGCGAAGGACCTAGTGCCTGAACGATGGTCATAACAACGACTCGTTCTACAGGCATCAGATCCTTCGCCCCACTCAGGAGCACTCAACGGTTGGGTAGGTAGTAATTTCTGTGATGAACACCATAAAGGTGTTAAGTGCTCTGAAACGTATTATGTATCTCCTAGTAGTAATACGCACATCTTCCGCTGCCTTATTTCCTCTCCAAGTACCACCACAACCCGCCAACCAACAACGTCGCGCCCGCCACTAGCGCCACAGCCGTTGTGCCGCGGCCGTAGTTAACGCATGAGCAATCAGTAAATAGTAGTTGACCGTTCCACCGGAAACGACGGCGGCAGGCAAAGCAAGGCGACACGAAAGAAGGCTCCATAAGGCAGAGAATAAACAAGGGAAGTAGAAGCTTTATGCCCTAAATCACCTGATGGTAACCGTGGAGGTTGCCCGGATATTGCCGTAAGTTCAGTGGTCAAGCCTCGGAACATTGGGCAAACCTTACTTGGCTGGTTTACGCAATGAGGTAGTGTGTACAGCAGCCCATCCAATAACCAGAAACTGAAGGGGCCAGTAATGCGGCGCGTTAATCTCATCCGTTGGGGCTTCGCGCCCCCGCTTTCTTGCCAGCAGTAAGCACGAAAAAGCCACCCCAATGCGGAGTGGCTTTTTTATCACATGAATAAGTCAGATAATAGGATAGTCTAAGATAAAAAAGATTATTTCAGCAACTCAGAACTCTGACGGAGCACGTCGCGGGCAATAGCTAGATTAGTGTCGCGGGAGTTTACTACTAGGTATATGAACTTCTTGCCGTCGGGCGTCAGGTTGATGAGGTGTAGCTGGTTGGTGAGTGTAATCAGGATATCGTCGATTGCCTCGCCGGTCAGCTTAAGGGCCGCCATGGCCTTTTGCTTCTGCTTTACTATTTCGGTGTTGTAAGCCGCTGCCGTTTCCGGGTTTAGGTTCGGGCTGTTGGAGTGTGAAGCCAGAGCCATGCCCGATTGTATGTCTACGATGGCCACAGCTACGAGGCTTGGCAGCAAGTTGATGATGTCTTGAACAGTTTGGCCGGCAGTGGAATTAAGAGAGTAAGCCATTATAAATAAAAGAGATAACCAAGTCGAAGAATAAAATATAGAGTTGATAGTGGCAACCAAGTAAGAGCACGAGAAGATAATTTGCTCTACCAAGTCTGTCTTGCTTCCCCGATGACATTACAATGTTAGTATCGGAGGGAGGAGAGTCAGGGGATTTTTGCTGGTTTGCCCCATTTTTGATGTAACCCGTCCTATTTTTACAGCGAGTGATGGAACTCTGAATTGAAAGCAGCTCGCCTAGCTGTTTTGTTAGCAGTGTTTAAGTGGAAGTTCGCACTGAGTAGTTAAGGAACGATTACTATTTTTTGCATGCCCTCCGATTCTGCTCGCGCCCTTAGTTCCTTCAACGCCGATACGCGCATTGCCGAGCTGGAACGGGCCCTCCACGAAGCCAACGAGCGTGCTACTACCGCCGAGCGCCGGCTGGCTGGGATGCTGGAACAATCCGGGCCCGGATTGCTAGTAGTCAGCCCGGAGGGAACTATCGAGCGGATCAATGAGGTACTGTGCCAGCTACTAGGTGGCGCCGAGGCACCAGCCTACTGGATTGGCCAACCCGCCGACGTCTTGTTCGCCCGCATGCAGAGCCTTGCCGTGCAGCCCGCTCAGCACGCGGTGCGTCTCATCGAGCTACGCGCCGCCCAGCAGCCCGCGACAAGTGAAAAAGTAGCTTTGCGCGATGGCCGAGTCTTGACGCAGGACTACATGCTGCTGTCCGCGTCTGGTGGAGCACCCCGCTCCGAGCTGTTCAGCTACCGCCTTGCACCGGGAGCCGCCCTTCCCGATGTGGCCGACGAATTTCAGTTACCTCAACTGCTTTGCCACTTGCCGGTGGCCGTAGCCATGCACGATTTGCAAGGCACATTGCTGGCCTGCAACCAAGCCTTTGCGCTGCTGCTGCAACTGCCGATTGCGCAACTAGTAGGCACCCAATTAAGCGCACTACTGCCCAGTACCAGCCATGCCCAAACTTGGTCTACGTATCTAACCCAAGTCAACTCGACTGACCAAATTATGGTGGGGCAGTTACCGGTGCTATCACCTCGCAACGCGGAGCCCCGGCAACTGCTTTACCATGCCCGCTGCATCAACCAGGCCGGGTCGGCGCCTTACGTGCTATTCTGCGCCCTCGATATTACGGAGCGCGTGCAGGCGGAAGCGGAGCTCAAGCAAAGCAAAGAAAGAGCCGAAGCCTCGGCGCTAGCCAAAGAAGGATTCTTAGCCAACCTCAGCCACGAAATCCGGACGCCCATGAACGGGGTGTTGGGCATGGCCCGCCAACTTACCAGAACCCAGCTCGACCAAGGCCAGCGGGAACTGCTGCGTATTATCCAGACCTCGGGTGAGCATTTGCTGTCCGTACTCAATGAAGTATTGGACATGACCAGAATCAGTTCCACCCGGCTCGAACTAGAGCACCTATCCTTTGATTTGCAGGAGTCGATGGAAGTGGCCCTGCAACCTTTAGCCGTGCAGGCCACCGAGAAAGGGGTTGCTTTTCATGTAGCCTTGTTTTTGCAAGCCGAGCCGCTGCCGCGGGTTATGGGCGACGCGTACCGCCTCAATCAGGTGTTAATCAACCTGGTATCCAATTCCATTAAGTTCACCGCACCCGATGGCAGCATTTCGATAGGTGGCTATTTAATAAGCGAAACCGAAACGCACCTCACGGCTGGGTTCCGCATCACAGATACCGGGATTGGCATTCCGGCCGATAAGCTCGATCATATCTTCGAGGACTTCGTGCAAGCCAGCCCCGACACGGCACGCCGCTTCGGCGGCACCGGCTTGGGGCTGGGCATTGCCCGCGCCCTGGTCGAGCAGATGAGCGGCACTATCGTGGTTGAGAGTCAGCTTAGTAGCGGGAGTACCTTTCAGTTCACCGTTACGCTGCCCCGGGCCGAGGGAGTGGACGCGGCGCCCCGCCCAGTGCTTCTGGATACCAGCGCGCTACGCAACCGCCGGGTGCTTGTTGTTGAGGACAACGGCATCAACCGCGAAGTGGTGCGCCTGCTGCTGCAAAACTGGGGCGTGCTGGTAGACGAAGCCGAGAACGGCCCAACCGCGTTGGCCCTACATGCCGAGCGTCGCTACGACGCCGTGCTCATGGATATTCAGATGCCGGGCATGAGTGGCGTGGAGGTCACCACGCAAATGCGTCTGCACCCCGACTGGGAGCGGGCACAGGTGCCCGTGCTGGCTCTCACGGCCAATGCCTTCCGCGCTGACCTAGACCGCTACCTGCAAGCCGGCATCAACGACTGCCTGACCAAGCCTTTTAAAGAAGAAGAGTTCTGTAGCAAGCTCGTGGCGCTGTTACAAGCTTTAGAAGTGCCTCCCTACAACTTAGAACAGGTGTACGAGTTGGCGGACGGCGAAATCCCCTTTGTGGAGCGCTTAGTACGTTCGTTTTTGCTGCACATACCGCCCAGCATACAGCAGATTGAAGTGGCCGCCGCCGCCAGGCAGTGGGCGCAAGTAGCTAAGCTGGTGCACCACATCAAGCCCAACCTCATACAGTTTGGTGTAGCCGGAGTAGCGCAGCCCTTGCAACTGCTGATGGATCAGCCTCGGGCGGGTGCTAAGGCCGGCAAGGTTCGGGCCGCGGCCGTGCAGCAGTTGGTGCGGCAGGTAGAGTGCGTGCTAAACAGGCTGTCCGAGGAGTTTCCGGCAGTTTCGTAGTGCCAACTTATAGCGCCCGCAGGCGCAGCGCAAGCGCGTCCTGGTAGGGCCGGCTCACGGGTACTTCGTGCTGGCCAAGCTTCAGCAGGTTGTCTTCCATGGACTCCACACGGTGCAGATTCACAATGTAGGAACGATGTACGCGCACGAAATGACGGAAGGGCAGCCGGTCCTCAATGCTTTTAAGTGTTCCGCTCACTATGTGCTTTTGCTTGTCAGTAACCAGTACGACGTAGGTTGATAAGGCCTCGATAAAAAGCACCGCTTCGAAATTGATGCGTTGCAGCTTGCCGTTGATTTTCACAAACAAGTCCGTGCCACTAGCCGAAACATCATTTGGTGCGGCAACACCAAGCGACACTGCCGGGGGCGCGGGCAATGGTGGCGGCGGGAGCGTGGGTTGGTATTGCTCCGTGACACACGCAATGGCCTGACAAAACCGCGCATAGCTTACTGGCTTTACCAAGTAATCGACCACGCGCAACTCGAAGGCATCCACGGCAAAACTGGCGTGCGTCGTTACCAGGATTACGGCAGGTTTGGGAGTGGGCAGCAATTTCACTAGCTCCAGCCCGGTAATATGTGGCATTTCAATATCAAGCAGCAGCAAATCAACTTGGCCGCCGCCGTGGAGGTAGGACAGCGCCTCCACCGCATCGGGAAACGAGGCCGCGAGCGTAAGCTGGGCGTGGCGCTGCACGGCGCGTTCCAGCGTGAAGCGGTTGATTTCGTTGTCGTCGATGATGACGCAAGCGAGCGAGACTGCGGGATTCATAGCAGAGGGTTGAGCTTGCAGATACGCAGATTCAAGCAGCGAATGGCTGTTTGCAGGTTTGCGGAGCACTAAGATTTTAAGTGTAAACTCAAATTTAACGAAGTAAGCTACAACGATTTATACGCCTTAGTAGCTGGCTGCCGACCTTACCTATAAAGTGATTACGCGCTAGAGACTTGGTCAACAAAAGAGCCCGTAGCAGTTGCTGCGGGCTCTTTTGTTGACCAGATTTGTGGCTTACTCAAAAATCTTCGTCCAGCGAGAAGGCGTTTTCGGTCCGTTCGCTCATCACGCCGGCCTTCTGGTATTCGGCCACGCGCTTCTCGAAGAAGTTGGTTTTGCCTTGCAGCGAAATCATCTCCATGAAGTCGAAGGGGTTGCTGGTGTTGAAGATTTTGGCGCAGCCCAGCGACACCAGGAGGCGGTCGGCGACGAACTCGATGTACTCCGACATGGCCTTGGCGTTCATGCCAATCAGGCTCACGGGCAGCGCGTCGGTCACGAACTCCTGCTCGATGCGCACGGCGTCGGCGATGATGGCCTGCACGCGGGCTTCAGGCAGCTTGTTTTGCAGGTAGCCGTAGAGCAGGCAGGCGAAGTCGCAGTGCAGGCCCTCGTCTCGGGAAATCAGCTCGTTGGAGAAGGTCAGGCCCGGCATCAGGCCGCGCTTCTTAAGCCAGAAAATGGAGCAGAACGAGCCGGAGAAGAAGATGCCCTCGACGGCGGCGAAGGCAATCAGGCGCTCGGCGAAATTCTCGGAGTTAATCCACTTCAGGGCCCACTCACCTTTTTTCTGCACCGCCGGCACGGTTTCTAGGGCGTTGAAAAGGTAGTCTTTCTCCTTGGGGTCTTTGATGTAGGTGTCAATCAAGAGCGAATACGTCTCGCTGTGAATGTTTTCCATCATAATCTGGAAGCCGTAGAAGCAGCGCGCCTCGGGCATCTGCACTTCCTGCATGAAGTTGACGGCCAGGTTCTCGTTCACGATGCCGTCGGAGGCCGCGAAAAAGGCCAGCACGTGGCTGATGAAGTGGCGCTCGTTGTCGTTGAGGTTGTCCCAGTCTTTCTGGTCCTGGCTTAAATCAATTTCCTCGGCCGTCCAGAACGAGGCTTCGGCTTTCTTGTACATCTGCCACACGTCGTTGTTCTGAATAGGAAAAAGGACGAAGCGGTTGGGATTCTCAATGAGCAGAGGTTCCATAGGGGAAGGCAAAAGGATGAGTTGGACTTCTGTAAAAAGGCAGGTTGCTGGGTAAACAAGCTCTCTGCAAACCCGACAACAAACCAGATTGTTCAGGCCTGTTTCGCCTTGCAGCTGAAAGGTTGATGCACCAAATATAAACCCGACTTGTGGGAAGGTTACCCCCTCGAAACCATTTTTTCTCTGTTAATTTTTCTGCATGTACTGACAAGGGCGGGCAAGGGCAGGTCATGGAAAATAGCTCTTAAAACATTGAAAAAGCTAGTTTTCGTTGATGTTATCCACATTTTGTTTGTGGATAATTGCAGTTGTCCACAAAATGTGTATGCGCGCGTCTATCACTAGGGCCTCTTGTCCACATTTCGGGGCTGCAAAAAGTTGAGAGCAATGAGGTTTAATGAGTTAGAGTTTGGATTTGTAAAATGATACTTCTACTTTTGCCTTCCATTTTTCAGAAACCGCGAAGACGCCGATGTACGCAATTGTCAATATAGCCGGGAAGCAGACCAAGGTCGAAGCCAATAAATTTGTATACGCCCACCGCTTGGCTGGCAACGTCGGCGATACGGTGGAATTGGGCAAAGCCCTGCTCACCGACGACAACGGAACCCTGAACGTTGGTTCGCCTCTGCTAGACGTAGCCGTAATGGGTACCATCTTGGCTCACGTAAAAGGCGACAAAGTTCTTGTATTCAAGAAGAAGCGCCGTAAGGGCTACAAAAAGCTGAACGGTCACCGTCAGCAGTTCACCAAAGTAATGATCAACAGCATCGGCTAGTTTAGTGATTTATGCTTAGGGCAAAGT
>NZ_CAXTBM010000067.1:0-27659 GCF_964242765.1 uncultured Hymenobacter sp. | reverse complement strand
CCGAAGCTAAATCTGTAAGCGTAGCCCCTGCTCCGGCCCCCACCGTAGCGCCCACCGCCGCCCGCGACCTAACCGATGTGATGACCGACGAGCTGAAGCTGCGCCCCGATCAGCAGCAGAAAGTACGGGCCATTCTGACCAGCACGGCCGAGCAAGCCAACAATGCACAGAAGCAGTACGCCAGCAACCGACCGGCCCTCATGGCGGAGCTCAAGCGCATCAATACTGCCTCCAATCAACAGATGCAACAGGTACTCACGCCTACGCAGTACCAACAGCTCAAAACCAAGCAGCGCCAGATGCAGGCCGAAATGCAAAGTCGCAAATCCAGCCAGTAAGTTTTGCTCTGGCAGCCTTCGCGCCTCAACTAACGCGGCTGTACACGCACCAACTGCTTGAGAAAATTGCTTTCAAGCTTCCCCTAAGCTACCGCACCTTCGCCTTTGTTAGGAGCCGCGCAAATAAGCCGGGAGCTAGCCGCTTCAGCAGTACTCCCATCGTTTCGCGGCCACCGATGTAGACTTCGTTTCTGCCTTTTGCTACGGCGCGCAACGCGTGCCGGGCAAACACGGTGGCAGCCATGCCCCGGTTGGTAGCCTCATCCATGGTTCCGAGGGGAGCACCGTCGCCGGTGAGGGCGTTGACGGATATAGAAGTGCGAATGAAGCCGGGGCAGATGATGGTGACCTCCAGGCCCGTATCCGTCAGTTCCGCCCGCAACGAATCGAAAAAGCCGTGGAGTGCGTGCTTAGAAGCCGCGTAAGCAGAGCGGTACGGCGTGCCAAACTTGCCTACCAAGCTGCTTACCACTACCAATCGTCCGCTACCCTGCCGAACAAGATGCGGCAGCACGGCTTTGGTTAGCGCAACCGTTCCGAAGTAATTCACTTCCATCAACTGTCGGTCTACGGCCAAGGTGGTTTCCGCGGCCAGGGAGCGTTGGCTAAGGCCTGCGTTATTGACCAGCATATCCAAGCGGCCGTAATGGGTTAGCACCACTTCTACGGCGGCCGGAAGGCTAGCGGCATCAGTTAAATCAACGGGAACGACCAACGCTTGGGCGGGTGCACAAGCGGCTTGTACCCGCCTGAGGGCAGGTACATTGCGCGCTGATAAAACCAATTGTGCTCCTTGCCGAGCAAACTCCAGGGCCAGCGCCTCGCCAATACCCGTGGAAGCCCCCGTAATCCAAACCACCTGATCCGTGAACGTCATACTTGTTGCAAAGAAGTTGGGAAGGGAAAAACCAAGGATAGAGGTTGCTGATAAGCAGACTAAGGGGCGGTTAGTCTGCGCGGTGGGTGTCTTGGGAAGCGCTACCATAGGCTAAGAGCAACCACTTTCTTTTCTCTGGCCAAGACTTTCGGAAGAAAGCGGGGCTAAATCTTTTGGCCGCCCTGTATTCTGCAAACGACTTATCCCGCAATTCTCGCTGCGCCTGTGCGCTTTCAAAGCCAAAGAGTTGCGCAATCTGATTGTCTCTTTCCGGGGAACTTGGCAACCTGCTGAGGCTATCCTGAATAGCTCTGTTCCGTGCCCGTTGCTGAGACGTAAGTCCCTTTAGGTTACGGTCCATAATATTGCTATAGGCCCTACTCAGGATCAAGTAGTTCCGCACGTGGTTTCCCTTGTCTTCCACCTTCAGAACCTTGTATTGCCGATTCTTTTTGATGGATTTGGCGGGCGTCGCAGCTTGGTCGCAGGCCGCCATAAGCAGCACGCCAAGTAGGCAGCTAGCCGCCAACGAAGCGTGCCACATAGTATTGACGAAGGTGAAACTGGTACGTACAGCGCGGGGGCGGGAAGCTTGTTTCATGAGCCTAGACACCTGTAAGTGAGACAACAGTAAGTCTTTACGTAGCCAGTGCGTGCTAGGCGAAACGTGGGCCCGTTTTTCGAATGCCGACGGCAACAAGACAAGAGAGGGAAGATCTTACCTGCAAGATTCAACCTAGCGCCCCAAGTAAAGCAGCCTCCGCAACAGAGCCCGCAAGCATTTCCGCCGTAACATTCTGCGGGCCTGGGCCGTTCGCACAGCTCTTCAGCTTACCTCAATTCTTTGCCTGTGCGCCGCCAATCTGCCCTGCTCCATTTCAATCCTAAGCTCAGCCTGAACGCCGACGGCAAACACGTCCGCGACGGCCTCTCCACGGTGTTGCGCACCGGCGACAACATCTGGGTGAGCTGCGACGAACGAACCAGCATCGAGCGGCTGCGCCAAGTCGGGCCAAACGAATTCAGCGCGCATTGTCGCTACGAGCTAAGCGAGTTGCTTGATTTGGGAGAAGACGCGGAAGAGGAAATCGACATCGAAGGCCTGGCCGAAGCCGACCACTACCTCTGGGTGATTGGCTCGCACAGCCGCAAGCGCAAGCAGCCCAAACCCGAGGACGAGAACATGGCCAAGCAAATTGCTAGGCTGGCCGAGGTGAAGGAAGAGCCGAGCCGCTACTTGTTGGCTCGTATCCCTCTGCTGCTAAATCCTACCACCGGCGACTACGAACTATTCCGCGAGGCCCCGCACCCCACTGAGGCCGGCAAAACGCTGTGCGCGGCCCAGCTGCACGGTTCCGACGCCACCAACGAGTTGCTGGAAGTACTCGCTGAAGACCCGCACCTGAAACCGTTCATGCAGATTCCGGGCAAGGACAACGGCTTCGACATCGAAGGGCTAGCGGTAGCTCCCGACGGCCGACTGTTTGTGGGGTTGCGTGGCCCGGTGCTGCGCGGCTGGGCAGTGGTGCTGGAACTGCTGCCCCGCGAAGACAAACACGGCCGCCTGCGCCTGAGTGAACTACCGGGTGCCACCGAGAAATTTTACAAGAAGCACTTTTTGGCCTTGGGCGGCATGGGGCTGCGCGAACTGCGCCAGCGCGGTTCCGACCTGCTCTTGCTAGCCGGCCCCACCATGGACCTCGACGGCACCATTGCCGTGTACTGCTGGCCCAACGCCCTCCGGTGCGAGCAAGACAGCCTGGTCGGCTCCGACAAGTTGCAGCGTCTCTTCGATGTGCCCCACGGCTCCGGCCCCACGGCTGGCCAAGACAAAGCCGAAGGCATGGCCTTGCTCGACGACAAGCACGTGCTTGTCGTGTTCGACAGCCCGACCGACGACCGCAAACCTGCCGCCCACCAAGTGGTAGCTGATGTGTATCCGATTTAAGACAGGCTTCTCGGTCTAGAACCTACTTTGGTAGCAACGGTTTGCCAGGTTTGGCTTCCGCCAAAAGCTTAGATGGCAAGTTGTAGCCGCGGCCCGCTTCTTTTCCTGCTTGGAATCCCCTCTCACCTATGTCAACTCCGCTGATGCCCCTGTTGCGCACCCCCGAAACCACGCATCGTATTCATTTCCAGGACTGCGACATGCTGGGCCACCTCAACAACGCCCGCTACCTCGATTATTTCCTGAATGCGCGCGAAGAACACACCACGCAGCACTATGCACTCAACCTGGGCGCGCTTACACGGGAGCTAGGCACCAGCTGGGTAATCACCAAGCACCACATCAGCTACCTGCGTCCTGCCAACCACGGCGAAAGGGTGCTGGTGCGCAGCCAACTCATTCACTACGACAACTCCAACCTGGTAGTGGAAATGCAGATGCTAAGCGAAGATGGGCAGCGCCTGAAGGCGCTGCTGTGGTCGGAAATGGCCTTTGTGTCGGTGAAATCAGGCACCCGCACCGAACACCCCGATGCCATGATGGACATGCTGGACGAACTAGACGTGCCCGATATAGAATATGACCCCGACGGCTTCGATGACCGGGTGAAGCGGGTGCGCAAACAGCTCAAGCAGCTTCGTCAGGAGTAGCGAGCTGAGAGGAGTGCATAACTCGGGCGGAAAGCAACTTCAAGTAAACCCACTACGGAAGCTAGGCGTAAGAAAAACCGGCGCGGATACCTTGCTGCCTCGTTTTTCTTAACATTCGTATAGTATGAGCATCTTCAGCAGTGACAAACTCAAAGGCAAGAAAATAGCCATTGTAGCCACCGACGGTTTCGAGCAAGTAGAGCTTACCGAACCCAAAAGCTACCTGGAAGGTGAAGGCGCCGAAGTAGACGTTATTTCCCTGAAAAGCGGCTCCATTAAAGGCTGGGACAAGACCGATTGGGGCGACAAAGTAGATGTCGACAAAGTAATTGGCGAGGCGCGGGTAGCCGACTACGATGCCCTGGTGCTGCCCGGCGGCCAAATCAACCCCGACAAGCTGCGTGTCGAGCAAAGCGTAGTTGATTTTGTGGGAGAGTTTATGCGCTCGGGCAAAGTAGTAGCTGCCATCTGCCACGGCCCCTGGACCCTCATCGAAACCGGCTTAGTCCACGGCAAACGAATGACCAGCTTCCCCAGCATCAAAACCGACCTCAAAAACGCCGGTGCTCGGTGGGAAGACTCGGAAGTGGTGGTCGATAAAGGCCTCATTACCAGCCGTAACCCCGACGATATTCCCGCCTTCAACAAAAAGATAGTGGAGGAGATATTGGAAGGCGCCCACGCTCCCCGCAGCTAGTCGAGCTTACTGCCTCCTGTTTACAGCAAGACCCTGCCTCGCCCGGCAGGGTCTTTCTTTTTTACGGCAACAACTCCAGCAGTTGTGCGGCCTGTTGGTGATACACAAAATAGAAACTCAAGTCGAACAGCAGCAAGAAGGTGCCTTGAAGCCACAGGGAGCGGCCAAAGCCGAGCAGTCTTTCGGGAAGCTTGGGATGGGTAGCAGCCCGTGCCCGGAGCCAACTGCCAACGCAAACGTACGCTACATCCAGACCAGCATTGAAAAGCAGAATCTTCTCGAAATTGAACTGTGCAGTCAGGTTATCCGCCAAGCTGAGCTCTGCCACCTGGTTGGGGTGTGCCTGTAACATTCCATATACCGCCAGTGCCACGTTCACGAAGTTCCAACCCAGGTTCATCTGATGGAAGTAGAGTGCTTCGGTGCGTACTCCAGAGCGGTTCACGGAGTAGCCACTTATCAGTAAGTTGAGCAGGGCCCATGTTCCTAATACAGCCATGCCGCGCTCTGCCAGCAACTCGCGGCCTTGGCTGATAGCAGGCAATAAATCAAGGGAAAGCAGTAGCATAAGGTCTTGGCGTATAACACACGAAAAGGGAAGCCAAAGCGGCTTCCCTTTTCGTGTGTTAAAGAAGGCTACCTGGAAGCTTAGTTGGTAAATCCAACGCCCACGTACACCTGAAAAGCTCCATTTTTTACATTGCTAAGTGCCTGTCTGCCAAAGGCGCTAGGGTTATCGTATATTTTGGCTAGTCCCAGATCATAGCGGGCACCTACGCGGGCCGGGCCAACCCGGGCTTCGAGGCCGCCTACCACGCCATAGTCCAGGCTGTGAAAGCCGGCGGCATTAATGCTTTTCTCCTCGCCCTGGTCTTTTACCCGTACCAGCAAGGAAGCTTGAGGCCCCACATGGATGCTTACGTTGTCGAGGAAGTTATATACCAACAGTACTGGCACCTGAATGTAGTCGAGGCGAGTTTCGCGCACTGGGTTGGTTGCCGTGCCACCCAAATTGCTTTCCCGGTCATCGAAGCCTTTGCGGCTGAAAAGTATTTCTGGCTGAACGGAAAATTTGTCGTTGAAACCAAATTGGGCGTACACGCCGGCGTGGTAGGTCTTTAGGTTCGATAAACTATTGTAGTTTTCGGTGTCACTGCCGTGCAGGTCAATAAAGTTAAGGCCGCCTTTGATGCCGAAGCCGTTATTGCGCGAGTCACTGGTGGAAGGTGCATAATCGGTGGACGACCGCACACCATCAACGCTTTGCTGCGCCATGGCTGCAAAGCTGAAGCTCCAGATAAAGAGAACAAAGAATAGTTTTTTCATGGGTGGCATAAGTTGAATGATGAAGTAGGGGCCAAGCCCATTGGGATAAAGGATATGGGCCCAACCAAGGGCCTATACTTGGGGCGCTACGGAAGGTTGCGCAACGCCTATATGCATGACGTAAAAGTTTTCGTATGGGAGCTAGCATCTTTAAGAACAGTTACTATCTTTGGCTCTTTACGGCCGCCGCCAGCCGATTTGCGGGGCGTTAGCTCAGTTGGTTCAGAGCACTACCTCGACAAGGTAGGGGTCACTGGTTCGAGCCCAGTACGCCCCACGCAAATCGCACCGAATCCGAAATAACCGTCTGGAAAGGCGGTTATTATCGTTTTAGAGCTTTTGACAAGCAAATGCATGGGCAGCAGATAACCTACTGTAGGTGGCAGGTGAAGCAGGCGCTTAGGGCGAACTGTCCAACACGTTGCACCTATCATCTCTTTACTGGTTGTCTATAACCTGCCTTCTTCCACTTATGCTTTCTATTGCTTGGGCACCGCTCTACGCTCATCCGTTGCCTGACAACCACCGCTTTCCTATGCTGAAGTATGAGTTGCTTCCCGAGCAGCTCGTGCGCGAGGGTACCGTATCGGAAAGCGCCTTTTTCGCCCCTTCCGCCCCGCCCGCCGCCGACGTCCTGCGCACCCACGCCGAAGAATACTACCAGCGGCTGCGCACCGGCAACCTAACCCGCCACGAAGAAAGAGCTACCGGCTTTCCCTGGAGTCTGCAACTATTTGAGCGCGAGGTAGCTATTCTTGGTGGCACCCTCGAATGCGCCCGCCGGGCTTTACGCAGTGGTATTGCCCTCAACATTGCGGGCGGCACGCACCATGCTTTCCGCAACCGCGGCGAAGGGTTCTGCCTACTCAATGACCAAGCCGCTGCTGCCGATTACCTGTTGGCACACCCGGCGCTAGGCGTGCGCAAAGTACTTATCGTTGACCTCGATGTGCACCAGGGCAACGGCACGGCCGCCATCTTCCAGCACGAGCCGCGGGTGTTTACCTTCTCGATGCACGGTGCCCGCAACTACCCCCACCGCAAAGAGCACTCCGACCTCGACCTACCTCTGCCCGACAACACCGACGATGCCGTTTACCTTGCCCTGCTACATACTACGTTGCCGCGCCTGCTCGACGAAGTACAGCCCGATTTCGTATTCTACCTCAGTGGCGTCGATGTACTGGCCACCGACAAGCTAGGCCACCTGGCCCTGACCCGGGAAGGGTGCCGCCAGCGCGACCAATTTGTGCTCGGTCTCTGTCACCGCCACGCTTTGCCCGTAGTTGTGTGCATGGGCGGCGGCTATTCACCCCGCATCGCCGACATCATCGAGGCGCACGCCAACACGTTCCGGGTAGCCGCCGACTTATGGAGCTAAAAAGTGAAGAAGTGAGTTTGCTGGTCTAGCCGTGTAATGGGCGCAAGCCCAACCGCGAATCTGCAATTTCACCGCTTACCACATCACCACTTGCCAGCGGAAGGCCCAGCGCCAACGCAATGTATAGCGCTTGACGTCAGCTTTTTGCAGCAAAAGCTGCCAGTCCTGCCGGCTGAAAGAACGCGCTACTGACAGCGGCGCATCATGCTGCACTAGGTGCGAGCCGCCAAACAGGCGAGTTATCCACTTGATGCTGTAGTAGGCCAGCGGATGCCGGTGCAAGTCGTTGATGATAACGCCGGTAGTGGCCTGAACTCGGCACTGCGCCAATAGCTGCGTCAGGGCTTCGTTGGGGAAATGGTGGCAGAACAGACTGCATGTGATGATGTCGAACGACTGTTGCTGGAAGGCAGGCGAGAAGATGTCGTATTGTTGAAAGCTGATTTCGGGAAACGCGCACGCTTTGCCAGCAGCATATTCAAGCATAAAAGCGTTGGCATCAATACCAATTAACTCAACGGGAACTTGGTGCCGACGGGCCCAACGGGCTACGTGCCGCAGGGTGTCGCCGCCGCCGCTGCCGAGGTCGGCGAGGCGTAGCGGCCGGCCCGTCGGGAACTGCGGACGCAGGCGCGCCAGTGCGTTCAGCACTGGCGAATAGCCACCTAGCCACGTGTTAATGGTTTCCAACTCGTCTAGGTTCTGGCGCAGCGCGTCCGTCGCCAACGAGTGGTCGTCCATCAATTCTTCTTCCATGGCACGGCGCGTAAAATCTGGCATTTTCAAATCGTTCAGTTACGCACCGTACCCCTTTTTGCGGCCTCTGTAGCCCGAAGCGCCAACTATTCTGCTGTTGCTCGAAGCAACGACTACCTGCCTGCGGCTTCAAGGTACAAGCAAACGAAGAACAGTGAATTCCTTACACCACTCGCAAGAGCATGGCTTCCAGCGTCAGGCCTGGCCCAAAGGCAAAGCTGAGGATAGGTGCCCCAGCATCGGCGGCAGTGAAGCTGTTCAGCAATTCGCGCAGCACAAACAGCACCGTCGCCGACGACATGTTGCCGTACTCCCGCAGTATGTGGTAAGCGGGAGCATTGTCGGCACGGGTTAGGTTGAGCTCTTTCTCGATGGTTTCGAGAATACGCCGCCCGCCCGGGTGGATAGCAAAGTGCCGGATATCGGTGAGCTTGACCGGCAGATGGCGCAGTAAGTCGTCGGTGAGCCGCCGGATGCCGCGCTGAATTAGTTTGGGTACGTACGAGGACAGCGTCATTTCGAAGCCAAAGTCGTTGACATGCCACGCCATATCGGCGTGCCCATCGGGTTCTAAACCGCAATGGAAAGCTTCCAGGGCTAAGTGCGGCCTCGTACCCGAAGGGCGGCCCAGCACCAGTGCCGCCGCAGCGCCATCTCCAAACAAGGCATTGGAAACCAAATGGTCTTCTTCGTGGTGCTTCTGAAAATGCAGGGTGCATAGCTCGGTGCACACCACCAGCACCCGCGCCTCGGCATCGGCGCGGCAAATGGCGTCGGCGAGTTTGAGGGCGTTGAAAGCCGCGTAGCAGCCCATAAAATTCACGCAGGTACGCTGCACATTTGGGCGCAGCCCCAGCCGGTTTACTAACTCGATATCCAGTCCGGGTGCGTACATGCCCGTGCAACTCACCGAAATCAGATGGGTGAGGGAAGCAGCTGTAATCTCCGGCGCACTTTGCAGGCAGCTTTCGGCTGCCGCTGCTGCTAGAGGCAGTGCCTCGCGTCGGTAGGCTTGCATTCGGGCACCTACCGTAGGAAACGGCTCCAGGTCTGGGCTATTGGGAAAGAAAGTGAAGTCGCCGTTTTCGCGCCCGTAGTCGGGTAAGGTGGTGTAGCGATGCCCAATGCCCGAAACTCTGTACAAAGCTCGCAGCTTGCGAGTGGCGGCTTCGTCGAATTGCAAGGCCCGCGCCATAAATTCGCCGATTACAGCTTGTGGCAGACGGTGGGTGGGGTTGGCCGTGCCAATGGCACTAAGGTAGCTGGTCATTAAGTGCAGTATACGGAAATACTTGGGCGAGAGACGGAGGAAGTGGGGGCAGCATCCTGGCCAGGCAGCACAACGAGTGCCACGAAGCAGCAAGCCCTCGACATTAACAGGAATAGCAAGAGCTTGTCTACTACCAAAACTCAACTTAGGCTGCGAAAGGAACTGCCGCTTACTTGCCTGAGTCGCACTTCACTTCATTAGAACTCCTGACCGTGCGTGCGGCGCATCAAAGCGCTAACGCCCCCAGGCCAGTAACGCAGGCCGCCTACCACAGCTTCACTGAGCAGCGGCTTGCCGAACAGGCCTTGTACCAGCCGCCCCACTCGCAGCCGTTGCCCAAACTGAGTTTGCCAGTCGCGCCGGTAGCGGGTTTCGAGGGTAGCGCGGGTGGTGCGCCCTTGCAAAAAGTCGTGAAGGTGGGCGCTGGCAAGTTGAGCGCCGTGCAGGGCCATGGCCATGCCATTGCCACAGAGCGGCGTAATCAAGCCGGCGGCATCACCGCACAGGAGTACATGGTCTTCCACGCTGCTTTTAGGAGCGAAGGAAATTTCGTTGATTACCTCGGGCTGCGGGTACAGAAATTCGGCATCGGTAAGTATGGTCCGCAACAACGGGTTAACTGCCAGCACGTTTTGTTCCAGCGCCGCAATAGTGCCTTGCTGCTTCAGGTTTTGGCGGGTGGTGAGGTAGCAAAAGCAGTAGCGCCCGTCTTCCACCGCCGAAATACCCGCGTAGCCATCGGCGAAGTTGTGTAGCGCAATCAGGTCCGGTGCATAATCGAGGCGCAAGTGGTGCTTCACGCCGAGGTAGGGCGAACGTAACTGGAAAAAGGACCGCTGCCGGTCGAGGGTACTACGCTTGCCATAGGCGCCCAGTACAGCACGCGCAACTAGAGTGCGCCCGTCGGCCAAGGTAGTGGTGTGAGAATCGGTGGTTGGGTTATAAGCTACCGCCACCACGGTGGCCCGCTGAAGCACCGTAACGCCGCGCGCTTCGGCCAGTTGAAATAAATAGTGGTCGAGAGCGAAGCGGCTAATACCGAAACCGCCAAGATCCAGCGGCGCCGACAACGTGCGGCCAGCCGGCGAGGAAAGTAGAAAGCGTGTGATGCGGGCCGGCCGGAGCGGAGCAGGGTCGGCTTGGAGACGGCGCAGATAAGGCAGTACCTCGTTGGACACATACTCGCCGCACACCCGATGAAAAGGATACTGCTTTTTTTCGACCACTGTCACTTGGTGGCCGCGGGCCCTTAGGTCGAGCGCTGCCGTAAGTCCCCCCAACCCTCCCCCAATAACAAGAACGTCCAACTTATTTTATCCAGAAAAGAAGTGAATAATAACTCAAAAAACGAGGATTAGTAGCGAAAGTATTATATTTTAGATGCTCGATTAAGATTCGCCCGGTATCTTTGCAAACCAAATCAGATAGACAACGTTTTATGTTACTATCTGAGCGCGCTGAATTTTCTGCTCTAATTCCCCTTATGATGAGACGCTTACGCTACTTTCTTTTAACGCTACTGCTGGCCTTTGGCCCCTTAAGCGTCAGCTTGCCTTCCGCTTTCGCCAAGCCCGGCGTTGTAGGTACCCGGCCTGCCGGCAAGCCCTCCGAAGAACGAAACTTATTGGTGTATCCTAACCCGAGCACTGGTATTGTCCATATTGCTATCAATGGCTTTGAGGGCCGCAAGCTTGAGCTGCGCGTGCTAAACGTAATTGGCTCGGTTATTTACCGCGAAGCCATCACCGAACTCAATGACAGATTCACTAAAACGCTCGACCTCAGCAAGTTCGCTAGCGGGTTGTATTATGTACGGCTCGAAGGTGACAATTCAAGCCAGATGCGCAAGCTAGTAATCCGCTAGGGTATAAATAGTAAGTCGACCTCAGCAAGCAACAAAAAGCCCCGTCTGTATTCAGGCGGGGCTTTTTGTTGCTTGCTCGTTTCAAGCAAGCACAAGCGACAAAAAATTAGCGGCCGTTGTTAGCGCGCACAGGTACAGGCTTCAATGAAGCTTTCAACTGATCGAAAGTGTTCAGGGCAAGTAAGGCAGTAGCAAGAGCAATGCCTAAAAAGATCAATAAGGACATACAAGTGGAGTTAAGAGACAAAAGAAACACAACAACCAACTCAATCTGCTAAACCGCACAGTACTGTTGTTGGTAACTGTAAAGCTAACCAGAAACACAGACAACTAGTTGCAGTATAATTATGTGATTTTTATAAGTTGTAGACCACCGCTTTGGCATCGGACCCGACCCCGCCCATCAATGCCGAGCCGCGGCTGTTCAGCCAAGGCAGACCTAAGAAGGCCACTCCTGGCGCCTCCGTAAGACCTCGATTGTGGCGCGGAACACCAGCAGCATCGAAGATTGGTAGCTTAATCCAGTCGTAGGCGGGGCGGAAACCGGTGGCCCATACCACGGCGTTTAGGGGCGGCGTGGGGTGGCGCCGGGCCAGCAAACCGCCCTCGGGCGTAGCACCCGTGGCCCGTCCAACAAACTGAACATTAGCATAGCCTCGAAGCCGCTGCAAGTCGCCACTTACTACCGGCTCGGGGCTATGCATCATGCGGCGGCCCAGAAAATTAGAGCGCGACAAACGCAGCAAACCTGTGCTCTTTAGCAGGGCCCACATCAACTGGTTGTTGGGCAAGGCGCTAGTTTTGTCATCGAAAGCCACGAAAACTGGGCGGCCCGTATTGGCTAAGTCGGCGGCTATTTGCAAGGCCGAATTACCGCTACCAACTACCGCTACAGGCCCTGTGCCCACAACTTGGGCAGAGCGTTGGTAGTGGCTGCTGTGTAACTGTTGCACAGGTGCTGGCAAGCTGGCTGCAAATACGGGCACTTTGGGCTCCGTGTAGGCCCCGGTGCTTATAATTACGTGCTGCGCATGGTAAATGGCTCCGGCTACTGTTTCAACTACATAGCCTGGACCGCTAGCAGGCACCAAGCTACTTACTCGCTGCCTCAGATGAACCGGAAATTGGAAATGCGCGGCGTAGTTGCGCAGGTAAGCCGCTGCCTCGTCCTTAGAAGGGTAGCGCAGCTTCGAGCCAGACCAGGGAAGACCCGGCAACCCGCTCGCCCAAGCTGGTGAAAAGAGACGTAGCGCATCGAAACGGGTGGCCCACACTTCTCCCACAGCAGCGCGCTCATCCAGCACCATAAACTCCACGCCACGCTCTTGTAAATAATACGCCGCTGCCAGGCCCGCTTGCCCTGCCCCAATAACGAGCGTATGAACTTTCGTAATTTCCATGCCTCGCTATTGAAGTAACCAGCGAAAATATCACAGCCGTGTACTAAGCACAACGCTAGAACTCTTCGCAGTATGCAGTTCTAGCCAACTGGGCTATACTTTGTAAGGAGTAGGTTGGTCTGTTGCTTCTTCGGTTTTTAACTGGTAATCTTTTCCGTAAGTGCCTTCTGAAGTGGTAGTAAGGGCCGCCGACGTAGCGAAGCGCGCATTTACAAGGGAATAATAAGCTTGCTGCTAGCAACTAAACAAGGTTTATAGGCCCGGAAAGTCCTGCCGCAAGCCCTCCATCACCTCTTCCGTAACGTCGCGGACCAGCTTCACGAGCTGCTGAATTTCGTCAGTGGGCAAGGGCGTATCCCGACACGCTTCTAGGCGCCGGATGGGGGCGTGCAGCTGGCGGATGTGAAGGCCATCAAGCGAGCTTTTCAGGTTGTGGGCCGAAGCCGATAGTTTTTGGCAGTCGCCGGAAGAAGCATGCTGCTCCATATCGCGCACAGCCGGTGGGGTAGTTTGAACGAAAAGCTGCGCCAGTCGCCGCACGAATTCCTCGTTGCCATGGGCCAGCCGCCGGATGCCACTCAGGCTGTAGAGCGAGGCTGCCGGAACAGATTCTTTGGGAGCTTCTTCGTTGGTAGTATTAAGCACTGCTGGCCGCTGGTTCAATGCAGCGGAAATAGTTTGAAACAGTTCTTCTTCGCGGAAAGGCTTGGAGAGGTAGCCCGAAAACCCGGATGCCAAATAGCGCTCTGCTTCGCCGCGCAGGGCGTGAGCCGTAAGTGCCAGTATCGGGGTTGCCGCGCGAGTAGGTTCAGGGTGCTGGCGTAGCAGACGCATGGCCGTTTCGCCGTCCATGCCGGGCATCTGAATGTCCATCAACACTATGTCGTAGAAATTTCTTCCGAATAAGGTTAGCGCCTCGGGGCCGGTGCCCGCCGTATCCACGCTCCAGCCCCAGTTGCGCAGCAGCGATTCCACTAGAAACTGGTTGATGGCATTGTCTTCGGCGAGCAGTACCCGGCGGGGCCCCAGGCTCCGGTAATCAATGGCGGGGGCGTACGACTCTTGGGTGAGAACAACTTTAGTGGAACGGAAGGGCAGCGTAAACAGGAAAGTACTGCCTTCACCCAGTTGACTTTCGGCAGTCATGGTACCACCCATCAACTCCACAAGCCCCCGCGAAATACTCAAGCCCAGGCCCGAGCCCCCGTACTCGCGAGCTGTGCTGGCAGAAGCTTGCGTAAAGGGTTCGAACATATCTTGCAACTGATGCAGCGCAATACCCGGACCGGTATCCTGCACCGAAAACTGAAAGAGAAGCCTTTCACCCGGCTTACTTAACAGGCGGCAAGTCAGCGTTACTTGGCCCCGCTCCGTAAATTTAACAGCATTGGATAGCAGGTTAAGCAGAATTTGGCGCAAGCGGTAGGGGTCCCCGAGAACAGTGGTGGACACATGGGCAGGGGGGAGGTGCAGCGTAAGTGCAATGCCTTTTTCCTGCGCCCGCGGCAACAACGATTCCTGACTGGCTTGCATCACGTCGCGCAAGTCGAAGGGAATAGTTTCCGTGCGAATTTTCCCCGCTCCTAGTTGTGCCATGGCCAGCACATCATTAATTACCACCAGCAAATGGTCGGCGGAGTGGCGAATGTGGCCCAAATACTGACTTTGCTGGTCATCGAGTGGCGTTTTGGCCAGCAAGCCGGCAATGCCAAGGATGCCGTTGAGGGGCGTCCTGATTTCATGGCTCATATTAGCCAGGAAGTTCTGCTTGGCTTGCGCATTCTCTTCGGCCGCCTCTTTAGCTGCTCGCAAGTCCAGTTGCATGCGCTTGAGCTCGGTAATATTGCTGTCGATGCCCAATACCTGCACGCTACCATCGGCCAGTACGAAAGGGCGTTTAATGCTATAAAACCAGAGCAGTGAGCCATCAGGGCGCGTGAAGGTTTCTTCCTGAGCCAGTTCCTTGCCCGTGCGAATCACTTGCTCGTCCTGACTGCGGTAGCGCTGGCTGTCGGCTAAGCTTACGGGCCGCTGGCCAAGCTGCGTGTTCACTACCTGAGCGGGAGTCATGCCGTAAAGCTCGGCTGTAGCTCGGTTGGCCAGCAGGTAATGGCCCTGCGTGTCTTTTAAATAAATCAGGTGAGGAGTGGTGTCGATTACCTGACGGAACAGTCTATTTTGCTCGGCTAGCCGGCGGTTGGCGGTGCGGCGCTGCTCGTCCGCCACTTTCCAGCGCGTAATATCTTCCGCGGTGCCTACTACTCGTTGCAGCCGGCCGTCCTTGTTGCGCTCAAAGGGAGTGGTTGTGAGACGCAGCCAGCGGACTGAGCCGTTGAGGTGGGTTAAGTGATATTCCTGCGTTACTACTTCTCCATCTTCAGCCTCAGCCATTTGCAGGACGTGCTGCCGAAGTCTTTGGGCTTCCCCCTCGGGCATTAGCTTCAGGAAAGCGTCATCACCCATGGCCGCAATCTCGGTTTCCGTATAACCCGTAATGGTTTCGATGTACCGATTGCAGTAAACGGTGCGCTGTTTTTGGTAGTCGTAAATGTAAATCAGGTTAGGAATTGTGTTGGCAACTCGCTCTTGCCGCCGCCGAATCCGGCGCAACAACTCCTCTGCCGCCTTGCGTTCCGTCATGTCTTCGGCACTGCCTACCAACTGCCGAATTGTGCCGTCGGCATCGCGCAAAAAAGCGCTTACCTGAACGCGCAGCCAGCGCCAACTGCCATTTTTGTGGCGCACCCAGAACTCGTAGTTGATCGTTTGGTCGTCGGTAAGGGCAGCAACTTGCTGCGAGAGACCAAGCAGCTGCTGCTGACCATCGGCATCCAGCAAATAGGATACGACCTGGCTGCCCAACTCCAAGATCTCATACTCAGAGTAGCCCATTACCCGTTCTATCTGCCGGTTCACAAACACGATGCGTTGTTCCGGCACGTCGAACAGCAACACGACGACCGGTAACGTATCGTTGATGCGGGACGCAAACAGCTGGCTGTGCCGCAACTCTTTTTCTGCCTGACGACGAGCCGTAATATCGGTGAGGTAGATGTTGGCGGCTTCTTCGCCTGCTAGCGGCACCACCGTCCAAAGGTAGTGCTGGTCGGCAAGGCCATGTTCCACCGTGCGCGGCGTATTGGCGACTAATGCCTCTGCTACTTCTTGGCGCATGAAGTCGTACGTGGCCCGCCATTTAGGTAAAGCCAGCGCCTCCAGTACGTGGCTGGCTGCGGGATTAGCGTAGCGCGCTTGCCCGTCGTTGCCGAAGCAGATAATTGGAGCTGGGCTTTGCTCGGCCAATTGCGAAAGCTCCCGCACCCGAACTAGCACTTTTTGTTGTTCCGTCACATCCTCAAAACTCCATAGGTGCAACACCGTGTGTCCATCTTGCATTAGAGGCAAATACTCTCGTTGCAGAATGGTGCCGTTAGCTAGGGGGATTAGCTCGGTGAGGCGTTGCTGAGCTTTGGCAGATTGACGAGCCTGCTGCCGTATTTGCTCGGTATTACAGAATTCGGTGCCCTTCGGGAAGAAACTTTCGCATTCCGTTCCGATGTAAGTAGCAGCCGGCTCCGATAGATTCAGCAGTTCGCACAACCGCTCGTTTACAAGCACTATGCGCAGGTTTTCGTCCTGGGCTAGTATGCCGGTGCTCATCGTCTGAAGTAACGCTTTGAGTTGGCTGGCTGCCTGTTCGCTTTGCTGCCGTAGTTGCTGCCGTAATTCCTGGAGTTGCAACTGAGCAGCCCGGTGCATAGTTTGTGCCTGCCGCAATTGGCGTTGCTGCTGACGGTATGCTATAGAAGCCATAGTAAATAACCACTAAAATTTTCGCACTCTGATTCTATTATACGATAACGAGGTAGGTTTAGAGCAAGCGCCTAACCTTTATAGGACAAAAATAATTTTTTGAATGGAATGCTTTTACAAAAATAGACGCAATCCAGCAATAACTTTGAAGGCAGCACCTCCGCAGCAAGGCAAATAATACCAACTACAAGTTAAGTACAAAGAAGTTTAGCGAAGCCGTACTTCGTTGTTCTGAGCCATGCGGTAAATGGTGGATTTTCCGATTTGCAGCTTGGCCGCCACCTGCAAGATATTGCCTTGATGTGCATCAAGGTAGCGTTGCACAATGGTAGCTACTTGCACCCGCAACGACTCATTACCCAATGGCACTGAGCTAGTGCCATTGGAGCTGACGTGGGCACGAAGCGACAGGTCTTGCGGTTGAATGGTATCGTTTTCTGCTAGCACGGCAGCAAGTTCTACCACGGCCTTCAGTTCGCGCACGTTACCCGGGAAGGGGTAATGCAGCATTAAGTCCTGCGCTTCAAGGGAGAAAGAGCAAGGCGCCATTTTATTTTGACCACAAAAGTCTTTCAGAAATGACTCGGCAAGCAGCAGAATGTCTTGGCCTCGCTCCCGGAGCGGGGGCAACACGATGGGCAAGCCAAGCAAGCGGTAGTACAAGTCTTCCCGAAAACGGCCCTGCTTCACCTCTTCGGCCATGTTGCGATGCGTGGCCACCATCAGGCGAGCATCAAAGGGAATAGGCTGACCACCGCCCACGCGCTGAACTTCACGCTCTTGCAATACTCGCAAGAGTTTGGCCTGCAAATCCAAGGGTAACTCGCCGATTTCATCGAGAAAGAGCGTGCCTTGATGTGCCTCCTCGAAGCGACCAATACGGCGACTGATGGCTCCGGTGAAAGCGCCCTTTTCGTGCCCAAACAGCTCACTCTCCAGCAACTCGTGCGGGATAGCCGCCACGTTTACAGCCACAAAAGCCCGGTTTCGCCGCGCCGATTGGTAGTGAATGGCTTTAGCTACCAATTCCTTACCCGTCCCAGTTTCGCCACTAACCGATACTGTGATGTTGGTGCGGGCGGCTTTCTCGATAAGAGAGGCAAGTTGCCGCATCTGCTGACTCTCGCCCAAAATGGCGCGGCTAGGGTCGTACTTCTGCCCGATTTGTTCGCGCAGCCGCTCGTTTTCACGCCGTAGTTGCAATTGCTTGCGCACGTTGCCTACCACATTCCACAGACGGTCAGCGGTTTCCTCGTCTTTTACCAAGTAGTCGTAGGCACCTTGCCGCAACAAGCCAATTGCTGTACGAACGTCCTCTTGACCGGAAATGACAATAACGGCTACCTCAGGCAGCCGCTCTTTGATTTGGCGCAACACTTCGTCGCCTTTGCCATCGGGCAAGTTGTAGTCTAAGGTGATAAGGTCAGGCTGCTCATTGAGGTGGGCTAGGCAAGCCTGAGCGGTAGTGAAGCGCTGAATCTGATAGTCAGGATTCTGCGCTAATTTATATTCGAGTAACTCGCCGTACCAGGCATTGTCCTCGACTATAAAAATATTAACAGGTAACGAAGCGGACATTTGGGAAGGAAAAACTTAACCAGCTATAAGTGAAAGTAATCGGTCTGCTCACTATCAGCAACTAGGCTTTAGAGTAAAAGACGGCATTGCGATTATGGAAGTTTCAGCAGCTAGGACGAGATGAGAGGAATATGGGCGGAAGGGTGCGAGTATAACAGGGAAAAGTGGGCTTTGCCATATTTTCCCGAATTAGGAGAAGGAGTCTAATAAGGAGAGAATATATAGAAAAGTGTATTTACTTAAAAACCTGACAATCAGAGTACTTTATTAAAAATTGCAACTTGGCAATTCACTTGAATTATAGAAAGGAATATTGACCAGTTTTACAGTTCTAACTCTTACAGCAGTAAAATACGGTTTTTGCCTTCGCATATTACCGATTCTAGTTTTATGTTTGCTCGGGACGTCTCAAGTTTGGGCTCAACAAACAGCAGGTGGGTATGCCTGAAAATAGCGTCACCACACTGGCAGTGTATGAGGTGCGCAGAACCTTACTGCAGCAAATTTCGGTCATGGGTTCTGTCATCAAACTAACTAACTGGTCCAGCACTACTGCCGGGCTTTCACCTTGTATTAATCGGCGCCTACAATTAGCACCTGAGCACTTAGTAAGTAGTAGTTACAGAAAGATAATCGCACAGTTTCTTGAAATTGTACTTTAAGAAATATAGTGTAATAAAATATGCTTCTAGGGATTGATAAGTACCTTGCGACTATTTATATTGCAAAATGTTTTAAACAATACAAGCTGCTTACACTAGCTAGCTAACCCTATGGAAGTAGAAGAAGAGTTCCTGCAAAACGCCACCACTATGCTCCGCTTCGCTGAGGAAGAAATCAAGCAGTTTTTAGCTTGGACTGGCAAACGTAGTCCTTACAGCCGTACGGCTGAGGAACTCAAGGCCAAGTTGCAGACAGCTGCCTCAGACCTTAAAAATTTAAAGAAAGAATACAGCAAAAGACCGGCTAGCAAATCGTATGGCATAAGCCCGCCGATGGCCGCCTTCAGCGGTATTCCTGCCACTGAGTAAACAGAGAGTATCTACTACCAAAGCCCCTGCTGGAAATAACCAGCAGGGGCTTTGCTTTAAAACATTAAGCGTTTTTAGTGCGGAGAAGCTATTTGCCAACTACTAACTGAGTAGGCGGCTACTTTCTCAATTAGGTTTAGCTGTGTAGTGTACTTATCCACAGGATGGGGATGGGGGACGGGAGCCAGTTGAGTGTGGAGTGGGTCTCATACTAGGGGCTAGCGTAACAGAGTTAGTAGTAGGTAAAACTTGTTTGGCAATGGTACTCAAGGTAGTCTTCTGGGTAGCAATAGCACCACTGTCCGTTAGTTGCAAGATCACAGGCTAGCCGGTAGACGCCGGAACTCTGAATGACGGATACCGTGAATGAAGCTAGTGTTGATGATGGTTTGCCAAGAGAAACAGCTATGGAGGTGTGCGGGTTGATGGCCAAGCTTATGGGAAGAGTCGATTTATTGTCGCCTTACAGTAACACAGTAGCACAAATAGCAAATAGCCCAACGAATCGTTGTCCAGTGCCCTGATGGCGAAGGATGATAAGCAGCGCGGTAGATGCATAGGAAGGAACGAGCCTAGGAAAGTAGAACAGTATTTAGGTTAATGGTAATATTCCCATAACATTTAGTTATGTGTAATTGATAACCTTTGCCGCCTCTACTCCGCTCGCAATTTCCAACCCAAACAGCTTAGCTCATGAATCGTACTTTTTACCGATTACTAACATTTGGTTCACTCGCTACACTAGCTGTTTCCTGCGCCAAAGACGAACTAGTCACACCTCAGGTTGACACCGTCGTTCAGACGTCTGACGCGTCGGCTACGCGCGACGGCAACTTAACAATGGGTAACCCTAGCGGCGCCATAACCAGCACGACGCAGTACACCAACTACCTACTTGTAAAGCCGCAGTTCACGATGTCGTATCACCGCGACCGGGCTATTCCGAATTGGGTCAGCTGGCATCTGAGCAGCGCTTGGGTGGGCAGCACCCCCCGCCAAGACAACTTTGCGCCTGACAATTCGCTTCCCGTGGGTTGGTTCAGAGCAGGCAGCAGCAGCTATAGCGGCTCGGGCTTCGACCGAGGACATAATTGTCCTTCTGCCGACCGTACTGGCTCCGTTACCGATAACACGGCTACTTTTTTGATGACTAACATGATGCCCCAAGCCCCCAACAACAACCAGCGCACTTGGGCCGGGCTTGAGAATTACTGCCGCACCCTCGCCGACGCTGGCAACGAGCTTTATATTATCTGCGGCAGCTACGGCCGGGGCGGGACCGGCACCAACGGCTACGCTACCACGGTGGCCGGCGGCAAGGTTACAGTGCCTGCCCGCTGCTGGAAAGTAGTGGTAGTGCTGCCTAATGGCTCATCCGATGCCAGCCGCGTCAGCACCGGCACTCGCGTCATTGCCATCGATACGCCCAACGACAACAGCTTGAATACCAACTGGGCTACGTACCGCACTACCGTTAACGCCATTGAGCAAGCCACCGGCTACGACTTGCTTTCTGCTGTAAGCAGTACAGTACAGAGCACGATTGAGGCCCGTGTTGATACTGGCCCCACCAATTAAGTGCCTGTGCAACAAGGAGTAATAATTCAATTAATTATATTTCAGTAGTTGATTAACAACCACTGATAAAATCCGGTGAAATAGGGAATCTCGAATCGTTAAGAAATATTAACGTTTTATTATCCAATTCTTTAACCTAACTTATCTTCGCTTGAACTCGTACTTTTGTTGTGAGTGAAGTGAAGGAGAAAGTGAAGAGAAGGGAGAGCCGCGCTGCAACGCGGCTCTCCGCTTTCAGAACTAGTTGTATTAGGTGACGGATCAATCTTAATATTTTAGTAATCAGCTGGTAATAGATTGCTAATTTGTATTTCGGAAGTTTGAGAAGCTATACCCTTCGCTTCTTATCCGAAATATTCTAAATGGAATTGCTTCCATCACACAACCTGTCATTGCCAGGAGCTTTGCGTCGTTCACGTGAGTTACTGCGTCCTTTATGGGAGCAATTTGCGCATCCTCGTGATTTACAAAAGCTTTACGAGCAGTGCCGCCACCAAAACGGATTAGCCTTCGTGGAGCAACTGCTGCTGCACCTCCACATCACTGTGCAATATGATGCCGCTGAGTTGCGGCACTTGCCCGCTGGTGCTTTTGTGGCTATAGCCAACCATCCGTGTGACCTCACGGATGCTATGGTGCTATTGCATGTGCTAGGCAAAGCCCGACCTGAACTGCGAGCTGTGGCCAACGAATTGCTGGCTCCCTTGTTACCTCATCTGGTGGCGCAATTGGTGCTAGTTAGTCCAGAGCAGGCTGCGGCTGGTCGTAACGTGCCGGGCGTGCGCCGCCTACTACGCCATTTGCACAACGATGTGCCGCTGCTCGTGTTTCCGGCTGGTAAGGTGGCGCGCAGCACCATTCCTTTCCGCCCCGTTACTGAATCTGCTTCCAGCGCTACTGCCGCCCGGTTGCTGGATGCCGCTCGCGTACCCGTGGTACCCGTGTGGCTAAATAGGGAAAACAGCGTCGGTTTCAGCTTCTTGGGCTCTGCACATCCACTGTTGCGCACAGCCCGGCTACCAGTTGAATTACTAAACAAGCGCGGCCAGACTATTCAGGTTCGAATTGGGTTGCCCATAGCGCCGGTGGTCTTAGATCGTCTTCCTGCCACCGACCGCCTAGCTTATATTCAAGCACGGATTTATGCACTCGGCACGTCGGCGCAGCGTTCCTGGGCTACCATGCTGCCGCCACTACCAGTGCCGCCCGTCATGAGCGAAACCGCATCTGCGCTTATCGAAGCCGATATTGCCGCTTTGCGCCCGGGCTGCTGCTTGCTTGTGAGCAGCCGTTGGGAGGTGTACGTGGCGAAACGGTGCGAAATACCAAATGTGTTGCGCGAGATTGGACGTCTGCGGGAACTTACCTTGCGGCACGAAGGGAAAGGCACCCAGCAACCTACCGACCTCGACGCGTACGACGATTATTATCGCCACCTGTTCCTCTACGACCGCCAAAAGAAGCTAGTCGTTGGGGCGTATCGCTTAGGGTTAGGACGGGCTATTTTGCGTCGGTACGGGCGGCGAGGACTGTACCTGCACTCCTTGTTTTGGCTGAAGAAGGGGTTGAACCCGGTGTTGCGCCAGTCATTGGAGTTGGGCCGTTCGTTTGTGCGCGTGGAGTACCAGCGGCAGGCGTTACCGTTGGCGTTGCTTTGGAAAGGTATAGCAGAGTACTTGGCCACGCACCCAGAGTACCGTTACCTGATTGGCCCGGTCGGTATCAGCAACCGATTCTCTGCCACCTCGAAAGCTATGATGGTTGATTATTTGACGCGCCACTTTTTTGATACGGAACTGGCAGTATATGTGAGGCCGCGTAAACAGTTTAGATACAAGAAATTAGACGCAGATGCAGTGCTAGCAGTGCATGAAGCTGAGCTTTCTAGCAAACAGGATTTGCAGCAGTTCATCACTGGATTAGAACTTGGTGGCAATGGGGTGCCAGTGCTGCTGCGCCAGTATCTGAAACAAAATGCCCGCTTGCTCGGCTTCAACCTCGACCCCAACTTCAGCAATGTCCTCGACGGCCTTTTGCTTTTGGATGCTCGCGAGCTACCTGCCCGTACCCACCACCTTCTCGGACGATAAACAGGAGAAAAAGCGCCAATGAAGTTGGCATTCTACTTGGGCACTTACGTAACCAGAGCGCTGGGCTCGTTAGTGCTTTATCTTCCCTATTCAACGGCGCCAGGGGCAGGACGGCTGTTCATGTATGAGCGAAAAGACATAGCTATTTCGCTTGCCAGAGAGTTGGATTGCGCCATTACGCGCCGATCGTTATGAGTGCGAGCGTTGTTTTTATCTGTTGCAAGCTGTGTTATATATTCTTCTACAGGTATCGTTTCATCGGGCTTTTTAGTGTCGAGGATCACTCGGAAAAATCCTACGTTGTACTCATAGCCACCAGTGGGAACCGTATGGAAACTAAATTCAAAAACAACTGGGCGTTCTTGAATCTGCCCTGAAGTAGAAATAGTCTTTATTTTCACAGTACCTGTCATTCGCACTTCCCCTTTGGCTGCATCGGCTTGGAGCGTGGCCTTAGGAGTGTAAGTGAAATGATTTTCGCTCCAATCTACAGTGCGCTTATAAAGTGTAGCGGCCTCTGCTTCCTCATCCAATACTTTCTCACTGTATTCAATGGGGCCGGGGGTAGATTCTTGCGCATAGGCTGCTTTTGTGAGAAGCAGGGTAGTGACAAGCAAAAAGCTGAGAATAACGAGAATAATTTGTTTCATAGCAAAAACGAAAGGGCAAAGCCAGTAGCAGCAAAGTTACCGCCTGCTAATATAATTGAACTTATTAAAGTTGTTTATCATTATGTTAATAATATGTAAACAGCCGATTTTACGAAATCCAACAGCGCAGTTGCATCCTGTTTATTTATTAGCAGAGCGTACATCATACTATAATAGAAGATTCATTCAGTAATTGTACTAATCTAATGGCACGTTTTGGTTTTGCATCCAATGCATTACTCTAGGCAAACATACTCCTTAAAACGAGGAGGTGCACAGGCATGAGAAGAGAATAACAGATGGTACGTGCAAAGGCATTGATATTCAATATAATGTGCAAGATTTTGTTTTTTTTGATTGTTCGTATTGCTAGTAGTATCGCTAGGGCGAGATAAAGTCAGCGTAATAAAAAAGTAGCTGAGTTATTTGGTCGCGGAAAAATGATTTGGTACTTTTGCGACGTGCTTCACCCAAATCAAACTTGCTTGATGAAGCGCGGGACTTGCTTGGAAGCTGTCCTGCGAGACAACCGGAAGGTCATTTCCGCGATTGATTCTTTCGTTTTTCTGGTTTTTAGCCCGTTCGCCGCTCCGGTTTCCGAAGCGGTTTTTTTGTGCCCTGCTAATTCGGGTGGTCCGGCACCTATCATCCACCTTCGCCTCTTTTTACTCTCACTCCTCATAGCAGTCACCCTCTGATGGACACCCTCATCCTCGCGCCCAAAGTAGCAGCCGCCACCCTCGCTTCGGCTCATGCTGGCAGCCGTGCCGGCCTGATTCGTCAGGGCATGAAAATCGAAGACTTCGAGTGGTACTTGAGCTTCCACGAAGAGCACGATGTGAAGCTGCACTCGGGTGCTGGTGTAGGTATGGCCCGCGTAGCACAGTTCATTCTTGGCCAAACCGATATCAGCGAGTGTGTGCCGTTCCTCATCAACCGCGACAACGTTATCTAGTAAGATTGACAACAGGGCGCCCGGCTTCGGTCGGGCGCTTTGCTTGCCGCACGTGCGTGCATTAGCCTAGTGCTAACTCAGGCGCTGCTGTTAATTTGATTACACCTTAATTGCGCCGGCATTGAGGCGAGGTGGTTCGCGAAGTGATGGAACAACGCAAGTTGCGCTGTTATGAGCCACCTCAATTTCGGGAAGAGGTCCTGCTAAATTTTCACTCCGAAGATAATTGAAATAGAGTCCTTCGTATTCCGATGGACTTTTTAATTTCTACGCTATGCAACTCGGTTCATTCACTTTGCAAAATCCCGTTTGTCTGGCCGCCGCCCATTGGCAGCTGCCCGATGGACTCGGCTATGAACGGTTGGGAGGTATCTTTACTCGCACCGTGACCATGGAGCCCAAACCTGGGCTGTATGAAGAAGGTATTTGGCAGGTTGCTGACCAGACCTTGCTCAATGCCACTAACATGCGCACCGAAAGCGCAGAGATACTAGCCAACGAGCACCTGCCGCATTTGCGCCGTTTCGGCGTGCCGGTGTTTGTGAGTATCACAGCGCCTGGCATACCAGGTTTCCGAAAAATCGCGCGCTTCCTGGCCCGCGAAGTCGGCGACCAAATTGCTGGCGTAGAAGTGTATATCTCGGCTCCCGACACGGCCAATGGTCAAGACTTAACGGCCAAGTTTGTGCGCGAAGCCACGCAGGCCGTGCGCAACGAACTAGGGTCGGAAGCCGCCGTAGTGGTGAAGCTTCCGCCGTGGCCCGAGCACATTCGGAGCCTCGCAGTAGGAGCCCAGGAGGGCGGCGCTACTGCGCTAGCAGCCACCAACGTACTGAAAGCGCTACATCTTCCCGATGATGCCACGGCTGCGCCCCTAGTAGGTGGGTTGTCGGGTGAGGCACTACGGGCCGTAGCCTTGCGGTGCGTGTGGGAACTGGCCCACGATGAGCGAATTACGCTGCCCATCTTCGGAACGGGCGGGGTGTTTACGGCCGCCCACGTCACAGATTATCTGCGGTGCGGCGCTTCGGCTGTGCAGATAGCCAGCGGCGAGTGGCTAGAGCCTGGCCTATCGGCCCGGCTGGCGCATGAGTGCGCCCACGTAGTGCCTAACTCCAACATAGTAAACCGCTAAGCTCTATCCAGAGCAGCCACTTTTCATTTAGGACCCAATGAACAAACTCACTGCCCGCGTTCAGCAAGTCAACTCCCTGCTTTGTGTGGGGCTCGACCCTATCGGTGACGATGCGCAAGTGGAAAGCCGCTTGGCCGAAGTCATCGAGCAAACGGCAGAATACGCGGCGGCCTTCAAACCAAACCTAGCCTTCTTCCTGAGCCGGCCGGGCGGGGTGGAGCTCTTGCAGCGCACGGTACGTCGGATTCCGAAGGAGGCGCTGGTGATTCTGGACGGTAAGTTCGGCGACATTGCCAACACCGCCGACCACTACGCCCGTTTCGCCTACGACGTAATCGGGGCGGATTCGGTGACGGTGAACCCCTATATGGGCGACGATTCCATTGTGCCCTTCGCCCGCGAAGGCAAGATGGTGTTCGTGCTGGCCAAAACGTCCAACAAGCCCGCGCACTCTCTGCAAGATGTAAACCTCACGCAGGGCGGCACCCTCGCCGACTACACCACCGGCGTAGCACAGGAACTCAACGAGCAGCACCACAACATCGGGCTGGTAGTAGGCGCCACCAACGCCGAAGCCGTAGCCCGCATCCGGAGCATCAGTGCCCAGCAGTGGTTCCTGGTACCCGGCATCGGTGCCCAAGGCGGCGACTTGGAAGCAACGCTGAACGCCGGCTTGCGCCCTGACGGACAAGGACTCCTGATTAACGCTTCGCGCGCTATCTGGCAAGCCTCGGATGCCGCGGCAGCAGCCAAAGAACTAACCGCTCAAATAAACCAGTTGCGGCCGGTAGGCGTGTAGCCTCAGCTGGAACGCTGGGCCCTCGCCACTCTGATTTCTTGAATCTATATACCTAACCACCTCTTGACTACCCCCCTTACCCCCGAAACGCTGGAGCAACAACTGGTGCAGGAAGATGCCCTGCTGCGCGGGCACTTCCGGCTTTCCTCCGGCTTGCATTCTGATACCTATGTGCAGTGCGCCCGTTTCCTGCGGCGCCCCGACTTGGCGGCACCGGCGGCGGCTGAACTAGCAGAACAGTTGCGGGCCGCCGGCTTGCAGCCCGACCTGGTGGTAGGCCCGGCCATGGGCGGCGTGGTGATTGGCTACGAACTGGCCCGCCAGATTGGGGTGCCGGGCATCTTCACGGAGCGCGACGATTCTGGGCAGATGACCTTGCGCCGGGGCTTCACAGTGGAGCCCGGCCAAACAATTGTTATTGCCGAAGACGTGGTAACTACCGGCAAGAGCACCAACGAAGTAGCGCGCGTGCTGGAAGGCTTGGGCGCGAAAGTTTTGGCCGTGGTAAGTTTAATTGACCGGACGGGTGGGAAAGCTGAGCTAACTTTTCCGAACTTTGCACTGCTGTCGGTAACGGCGGCCACCTACGCACCCGATGATTGCCCGCTGTGTCGGGCAGGTATTCCGGTGGTGAAGCCCGGCAGTCGGCCGGAAAAAGCGTTTTCTTAAACCTACTTCCACGCAACCGGCGCAGGAGCAAGGCATTTTCGGCGTACTCTGCTCGGGTATGCTTCCTCACGTGGGCAACTTCGCCTAAGCGTGGGAAACCCGAAAAATAGATAACTCACTTCCCTTTTGGAATCTACCCAAAGAACCGTTCAGCTCCTGCTCAAGCCCGGCCAACATGATGGCGAGGGCCAGCGTGTGGCAGAAGTTGCCCAACGTCACCTTGGCCTCACGACTGGCCGGGTGCAAAGCACCGCCCTCTACACGGTGCGCTACCCCGTAACCGACGAGCAGCTGCGCGACTTCGCGACCCACTGCCTGCAAGACCCGGTGCTGCACGATGTCGCCCTCGACGAGTTCCGCCATGAGCCTACCTACAAGAGTTACATCCTGGTAGCCAAGCTGCCCGGCGTGACCGACGACGAAGGCATATCGGCGCAGAACGCCCTCGGCGACTTCCTGAACCAACCCCTTGATACGCACACGCAGCACATCTTCAGCAAACGGCTCTACTTCTTGGAGCACGAACTGCCCGAGAGTAGCCTGCGCCGCCTGGCCGAAGAACTGCTCGGCAACAAGCTCATCAACCGCTTCGAAACCGGCCCCATAACCGACATCCGCGACTACACGCCGCGGCCCGGTGGTGGGGCCGAATCCATTACCAACCTCGTGCCGCTCACCAATCTGGCGGACAGCGAATTGGTACAGCTCTCCAAGGAAAACCTCTACGCTCTCAACCTAGAGGAAATGCGGGCCGTGCGCGACCATTACGTGGCCATTGCCCCCGAGCGCCAAGCCGCCGGTCTGCCCGCCGACCCCACCGACTGCGAGCTGGAAATCATTGCCCAAACCTGGTC
>NZ_CAXTBM010000066.1:0-29303 GCF_964242765.1 uncultured Hymenobacter sp. | reverse complement strand
GCTTTCAGCCGTTGCGCTATGTTGCCTGGCGTTGCAGTACAGGATGTTCAATAAAGCGTAGAACGCGAGTTTTGCGTCACTTTATTTCTACCGCCTCTTGATTCCAGTTGCTCGTTTCGAAGATATGTTGCTCAATGGCCTCGTTATCAAACCGGGCGAGGATGTACAGACCCGATTGGTAATTTCGCGGCTTCCTTCGGGTACCGTCATTGACATCCCAGTGCATGTGTTTCGTTCTCACAAGCCTGGCCCAACCGTACTGCTGCTGGCCGGCATGCACGGCGACGAAGTAAACGGCATCGAAACCATTCGCCGCCTGATTCGGCGGGAAATGCTGCGGCCGTTGAAGGGTAGCATCATTGCCATTCCCATTCTCAATATCTATGGCTTTCTAAATTTCAGCCGCGAGGTGCCCGATGGCAAAGACGTTAACCGGAGCTTTCCGGGCAACCCCCGCGGCTCGTTGGCCAGCCGGGTAGCGCACCGCTTTATGCGCGAAATCATGCCTTTGATTGACTACGGCATTGATTTCCATACCGGCGGCGCCGCCCGTTCCAACATGCCCCAGATTCGGTGCCTGCTGCACGAAGACCCGGAAACCGACGCCTTGGCTGCTGCTTTTGCCGCTCCTTTCACCTTGAACGCTTCGTTGCGTCCCGGTTCTTTGCGCGAAGCGGCCATGCAGCAAGGCCGGCGCATTATCGTGTACGAAACCGGCGAATCGCTGCGGCTCGATGAAGTAGGTATCGAGTTGGCTATTGCCGGTACCTTTCGGCTGCTGCACCACTTGGGCATGGTGGCGGATGCCACTCCAGCCGAGCCCGGCGTGCTGTGCGTGCGCTCCACGTGGCTACGAGCCAAATATGCAGGACTGTTCCGCAGCTTTGTTCGTAACGGCGACTATATTCAAAAGGGGGAAGTGTACGGCTCCGTCGCCGACCCCTACGGCGAAACGGCCGTGCGGCTAGAGTCGCCGGTAGCGGGTTACATTATTGGCGTCAATCACATGCCCGTCGTCAACCAGGGCGATGCTCTGGTACATGTGGGCCGCACCGATGCCTCACCTAGCCGCGCTGATCTGGCCCCACCCTTCGAGGAGAAACCGAGCAAACTTCAGGAGTCTGAGGCCGATGATCCGGAACTCGACGAAGAAGAGGCACATTAACAGTCTAGCCGAAGCGAGTGACATCCCAACAAACGCAGCCTGATTCAAAGCTATTCTGTTTCCGTTGGCTGTAGCGCGAAGCCTGTGCTTCGCGTATCGTTGAGTGAGCAGCAATAATGTTGTTTAACGATACGCGAAGTGCAGGCTTCGCGCTACAGCCTAACAGCAAGGCCCACTTCTTTTGGAGGTGAGCCTTGCTGTTGGCAGCCTATTGCTTGCGTTACTTGACCACTACCGGCTCGGTCTTGGTGACCAACACCACCGTTTTGGGGTCCACGGTAATTTCCTTGAGCCGTTGAGCTACCGCTGGGCTCATACTTTCCTGAAAACGGCCGCCCAGGTGCCCCGCCAGAAATTTTTCGGACGCTGCGTACATGGCCATGTTGTTGATGGGGCGGGCGAAGCCGTGGCCTTCGTCGGGGGCGCAGAGGTACTGCACCGGGTAGTTCCGGTCGCGCAGGGCCACCACAATCTGGTCGGCTTCGGCCTTATTTACGCGCGGGTCGTTGGCGCCCTGCACCACCATGAGCGGAGTCTTGATTTTGGCGGCCGAGGTAAGCGGCGACTGGCGGATAAGCTGCGCTTTGCCGGCCTCGGTGGCCGGGTCGCCCATGCGGCGGTAAAACTTCTGGCGAACAGCTTCCCAATACGCCGGCGTGGTGCTGAGCAGGGTTATTAGGTTGGAGGGCGCCACAATGGCGACGCCCACCGCGTATAAATCAGGCGTAAACGCGACGCCGGCCAGCGTGGCGTAGCCGCCGTAGGAGCCGCCCATGATGCCCACCCGCTTCGGATCGGCAATGCCCTGGGCCACCAGGTACTTCACGCCCCAGGTCAGGTCGTCCTGCATTTTCTGGCCCCACTCGTTGTTGCCGGCATTCACGAATCTTTTGCCGTAGCCAGTGCTGGCCCGGAAGTTAGGCGAGAGCACCGCGTAGCCACGGTTGGCCAAGAACTGGTGCAGCGTGTTGAACCCGTAGTTGTCGCGAGACCAGGGGCCGCCGTGGGGCAGAACGATGACGGGCAGGTTCTTGGGGGCCACGCCTTTGGGCAAGGTCAGATACGCCGGAATCTTCAATCCATCCGACGACTGGTAGCGCACCACCCGCATGTCGGCCAGGTCGGCGCTGTTCAGCTTAGGCCGCAGGTCGTACTGCTTGGTCAAAGCTTTGGTCTGGCGGTCGAAGAAGTACACGGTGCCCGGCAGGGTGGCGCTGCTCGCCGATACCAGCCACTGCCGCTCATCGGCCGTCGACGATACCGGGTACAAGTCGGCGCCGGGCACTTTGGCCTGGATGGTTTTAAAATCGGCTTCAAAGGCTTTGTTTTTCCACACGCGCCGCATCCGGTCGTCCACGTACGTCACGGCAATCGGCTCGTGCGTCACCTCCGACAGCATCAGGCCCCCAAAATCCACCCGCTTGAGTGGGTCGGCATCGAGCAGCTCTTCCTGCTTGGTGGCCGGGTCGAAGAGCACCAGCTCGGCCCGGTCGCGAGAACTGCCGCCGTCCGTGACCAGGTAAACGCGCTTGTTGTCTTGGTGGAAGCCCGCCACGTAGCTTTGCTCGTCAATCGTGGTGCGGTAAACCGGCGTGAACTTGTCGCCCTCCACCACCAACAACTCGTTGCTGCCGTCGGCGTTCGAGCGGGAAGCCAGCCGGAGCTGGTCGTTCCAATCGAAGCTCCAGCTTTGCAGGCGGTCCTGGTTCTGGCGCAGCAGGGTTTTCGCGCCGGTGGTTAAATTCAGCTTGTACAAGTCGTGCCAGGCCTTGTCCCGGTCATTGAGGCCAATGTAAAGCGAGTTAGGGTCGGTCTTGGGCACGTGGTAGAGCTGCACGCGCACGCCCTTCAAGCCGGTCAGGTCGCGGGCGGCGGGTACGTCGGTACCGGTGGCGGGAGCGGCGGCCGGGTCCACGGCGTAGAGGTTGAAGTTTTCGTCGCCGCCTTTGTCTTGCACATACAGCACGTATTTGCTGTCGCGGCTCCAGAAGTAGCTGCGCACCGGCCGGATCAGGTCGGCGGTAAGCGGCTTGGCCGCCGCAAACGGCTCGGCCACGCGCTTCACCCAGATGTTGCGCGTACCCTTGTAGGGTTTAATAAACGACATAAATCGCCCATCGGGGGAAAGCTGGGCGCCCGATGTTTCGGGGTCGCCAAACAGCAGCTCCCGGTCAATGAGGGCGGGCTGTTTGGTTTGCGCCACAGCGGGTTGCCAAACCAGAGTAGCTAGTGCCAGCGTTAGCAAGAAGAAGCTGTGTTTCATCATAAGAAAAGGTTAAATAAGGCGTAATGCTAAAATGATAATAAATATAAAATTTACTAGATGTTTAACACCTATTGATTCGAAGCGTACAATCAGGCCGCCCTTTTTTGCGTTTCTTTGGGCTGCCGGTTGCGGCGACATTCGTTTCTTCTTTATTTCTCGCATGAAAAATTCCTTTCAACTAGCTCTGAACGCAGTGCTGGTTATTGCCGTAGCGGTGTTGTTTTACCTGCACTTCGCCAACAAGCCCGCCACTGCTCCCGCCCGCAAATCCGCCGCCGTAGCCACCCAATCCACCGACTCCAGCGGTGCCGTAGCTACCACCGATACCAACGACTTGGCCGCCGTAGCCGACACCGATAAGGTCGCCTACGTGGAGTCGAGCAAGCTGCTCGACGGCTACAAAGGCATGCAAGACGCTCGCAAAGCTTTCGAAACGAAAGCCAAGCGCTGGGAAGCCCAAAATCAAACCCTGGTTCGCGGTTTTCAGACCGCCGTGCAGCAGTACCAGAAACAAGCCGAGAGCCTGACCGCCGAGCAGCGCGCTGCCACCGAGCAAAAGCTGCAAGCCCAGCAGCAGCAAGTTGGCCAAGGGCAGCAGAAACTTCAGCAGCAGGCGCAGGAAGAGGAAGCTAAAATGACCCAAAGCGTACTTGAGCGCCTCAACAAGCAAATCGAGAAGTACGGCAAAGCCAACGGCTACCGTCTGATTCTGATTGCTGCCCCCAGTGGCACCATCGCCTACGGCCGCAAAGACCTCGACATTACGCCGCAAGTGCTTACGTACCTAAATGCCGAATATTCCGCCAAGAGGTAAAGAACTGCCTTCGTAATCAACTGCCCGCTTTCCCATTTTGGGGAAGCGGGCGGTTTGCTTTTAGTTCAATCAATTCCATTGAAAGTTGGTGTAGTACTGCCTACAGCGGAGGTGTTAACCTAAAAGTTACATTTCAAAATAAATGCCTTGCGCTTGCCAGCGGGGTGTTCCCAATTAGGTAAACAGGGAGCAGCGCCAACTTTAGCTGACAAACGTAGGAAGGGAATACGGTATCTTTGCTGGTACGTTTTCATGGTAGAATACCTTGAACAGGAACGCACGAATGACTTACCACGAACAGCGCATTCACGAGTTAGAGCAAGAGTTGCGGGTAGCGCGAACCGCTGCAACAACGGCTGAGCAGCGTTTGGCCACCTTGGCTGATTTCCTGCCGGAAGGGGTGCTACTGTATGATGATAAAGAAACAATCAGCCTTATCAACGAGCAAATGTGCACGCTGCTCGGCATGGCGGGTTCGGCTAGCCAATGGCTCGGCAAAACCTCCGTTGATATAGTACCCGTTATGCAGGCCTTGATGCTGAATCCGGTGGCATTCGACGCCTGGATTCAGAAGGCGTGGGCTTCTGAGAGCGTGGCCATCAGCACCGAGATGCAACTGCGCAACGGCCGCACCATGCAGCTCGATTATATTCCTATTGGAAGCAACCAGGCCATGCCCAACAGCCGCTTAATTTGCTTCCGCGACGTGACTGAGCGCAAGGAACATGGCCGCCGCCTCAACGAGCAACGGGATTTTTACGAAACCATTCTCGATTTTCTGCCCGGCGAAGCGGCGGTATACGACCCCGATCATCGCTACCGCTACGTGAATGCCAAGGCCGTAGCCGATCCGGCCGTGCGCACTTGGCTGATAGGCAAGACGGATGCGGAATACGTGGCCTATCGCAACCGAAACCCAGAAATTGCCGTTCGTCGCCAGCAGCTGCTGACCCAGGCAGTAGCGGAAGGCAAAGTGGTGTGGGAAGAATCGTTTCAGCTCCCCGACGGTGCCATGCGCTACACGCTGCGCCATTTGCACGCCATTCGGGGCGAAAGTGGTCAGGCGCGGATGCTCATTGGCTATGGCACCGATATCACGCAACGCTACAAAACCGAGGAGCGTTTGCGCGCCCTGTTTGCGGCCCTACCCGACACCATTCTGGTGGTGGATACTAACGGGCTGGTGCGAGACGCCAAACTCGGCGACACGCCCCTGTTGCAACCCGAAGCGCAATTGCCAGGCGCCTCGCTGGAACAGTTGCTGCCTGCTTCTTCCTGGCAATCCCTGTCCTCCTGCCTCGAGCAGGTGCGCACCACGGGGCAGCCCGGTGCTTGCACGTTCGAGCTAAGTAGGCAACATGTTGTGTCTTTTCACGCGGCCCGCGTGGTGGCGCTGCCCGGCGCTCAGGCCGTGTTGATTATTCTACAGAACGTAACCGAGCAGGAACTGATCCGGCGAAAACTGGCCGAGCAGCAAGAGTTTATTCGGCAGGTAGTCGACGCCAGCCCTACGCTCATCTATGTGCGCGACGAAGCTGACAACTTGGTTTTCAGCAACAAAACCTTTGATGATTACATGGGGCGTGTGCGCCATATGTCAGTGATACAGGGTACCGTTGAGGAGGCAGAAGATTCCGTTATCAGTCAGGAAGTGGCGCAGGTCAACTACAGTCACAACTATGTGCTAACTACGCATCAGGACTTCAATTACGTTACGTTGTTTACGCTGCTCGACGGGCAAGTGCGCTGGATGCAAGCCATGAAACGCCCCTTTGAGCGCAGCGATGGGACAATGAACGTCCTGAGCGTGGTCACCGACATTACCGACATAAAACTGGCTCGCCAGCAGTTGGAAAGCAGTGAGAAAAAGTACCGCGACCTGGTGCACTACTCCCAGGCCTTGATTTGCACGCACGACCTAGAGGGAAATATGCTGTCCGCTAATCCGGCCATTGAGCGGTTGATGAGCTTGCCCGCTCAGGAACTGGTGGGTAGAAATCTGCGCGAAGTGGTGCCTGCTAAGTACCAGGAGGAACTGCAAGAGTATCTGGCCGGGTTTGCCCGGCAGCCCGGACAGCGCAGCATTGTTGCGCTGCTGACGCGCCAAGGCGAAAAACGTTACCTGCAATACAACAACTATCAGGTGGAAGAAGCCGGCCAATTAGCATACGTAGTTGCTTCCGCCTACGACATTACGGAAAGCGTACTCACCGAGCGGGCACTACGCCAGGCCAAGCTGGAAGTGGAAGAAAGTGCCCGCGCCAAAGACAACTTCTTGGCCAGCATGAGCCACGAAATCCGGACGCCGCTCAACGGCGTGCTGGGCATGGCGGCACTACTCACCAAAACCGAACTCGATGCGCAGCAGCGTGAACTGCTCGACACCATCAACCAATCGGGGCAGCACCTGCTGGCTGTCGTGAACGATGTGCTCGACATGGCCAAGATTACGGCCGGTCAGCTGGAACTCGAGCACGCCGCCTTCGACTTGTGGGCTTCGGTGCAGGGCGCCGTCCAAACGATGACCTATTTGGCGGAGGAAAAGGGGCTGTATTTGTCGGTAGCACCCTTGCCGATTCAGCCGCCTTTTGTGCTCGGCGATTCGCACCGGCTCAATCAAGTGCTGCTCAACTTGCTTTCCAATGCCATCAAGTTCACGGAGTACGGCAGCGTTACGCTGGGCGGCGACGTGCTCCGCGACACCCCCGAGGCCCTAACCATTCGCTTCTGGGTGCGCGACACTGGCATCGGGATTCCAGTTGACAAGCAGGAGCAGATTTTCGAGATTTTCACGCAGGCCAGCACCGATACCACCCGTCGGTTTGGGGGCTCGGGGCTGGGCTTGTCGATCAGTCAGCGCCTGGTGCAGCTGATGGGCGGTACGCTGGTCGTCGAAAGCTTGCCCGAACAAGGCAGCACGTTTTCGTTTGCCATAACGCTGGCTCGCTCGCACGTAGTGCCGGTGCGGGTCTTGAAAACTGCCGAACAGCCTGCGCTGGCCAAACTGCGCGTGCTGCTAGCCGAAGACAACCGCATCAACCAGCGCATCTCCACCTTGATGCTGCAACCGTGGGAGGTGGAGGTAGACTGTGCCAGCAACGGCCCCGAAGCCCTCGATTTGTTTAACAAGCGCCTGTACGATGTGGTGCTAATGGACATCCAGATGCCTGGTATGAGCGGCGTGGAAGTAACCAGCTTCATTCGTCGCCATCCAGATCCGCGCCGCGCCACGGTTCCCATTATTGCCTTGACGGCTAACGCCCTGCGTCGGGACCAGGAGCGGTACTTGGCGGCCGGCATGAACGCCTGCTTGATTAAGCCCTTCGAAGAGCAGCAACTGCACCAAACCATTGTGAAGGTGCTGAACGGAGCGCAATTGCCGGTGATGAGCGAGCTTGTAGCCTCGCCTCCCGAAGCCACTGCTGCCGGTTTGTACGACCTAGCCTTTTTAAAGGAGACAAGCAAGGGCAACCTCCATTTTGTGGAGCGTATGCTAAAGGTGTTTCTGCGCGAAATGCCTGCCACTCTAGTAGCCTTGCAGCAAGCCGCTGCGGCCAACGACTGGTATACCGTGGGGCAACTAGCCCACGGAGTGAAGCCAATTGTGCTCCTGCTGCGGATAGCAGGCGGAGCAGCAGCCATTCAAGCACTCGAAAGCTCTACGGCCAAACCGGAAGTTGCCCGAGAAGCTACGCTTTTTCTGTGCAAGCAGCTACAGCTGACTTGCCAGGCAATAGAAGCGGGGTTGGAGTCTGAGCAGTGAGGTGGTAATTCCAAAGCAAGAACCAAACTGCCATTGCATATGCTACGGGCTTCACCAATAGCTCGCAGCGTGACGACGGGGAAGGGTTGGAGGCCCTGGTGGCACCATAGGTTTAGCTTGAGAAACGTGCGCGGCTGTGCATTTCTATGCATCTTGGTTTGCTTCCACGTATGCTCTTTCCACTGTCCAGCTCCCGCCCATGTCAAAGCAGCTACTCGTTCTTTTTCTGCCCTTGCTCCTGCTTGGCTTAGTTAAGCCGGCTTGTGCCCAGAAGACCACCTTTAATGGCCTAGGCTCCGACCTTAGCAACCTCTACCGCCTCTCCGACGCCCGCACCCGTTCTATCAGCCCCGAGAACTTCACCGGGGCCAAGGGCCAAGGCGGGCGGGCCACTACCGGTACGGGCCAAAATGCCTCGCGCGACTTGGGCCTTGGGTGGAAAGTTAGCCCCAGCATCCTCATCAAAGCCGGGCAAACGGCGGTTGTGGCCGAGATAGAAGGGTCGGGCGCTATTCAGCACATCTGGCTGACGCCAACTGGTTTGTGGCGTTTTTCCATTCTGCGCATGTACTGGGACGGCGAGAAAACTCCCTCGGTGGAAGTGCCAGTAGGTGACTTTTTCGGGCAAGGCTGGGGCGAAACGGCCCTGCTCAATTCCATTCCGGTCGCCGTGAATCCGGGCAGCGCCTTCAACTGCTACTGGCTGATGCCTTTCCGCAAGAAGTGCCGCATCACCTTGGAGAATATCGATGAGAAGGATATGTTTCTCTACTATCAGGTGGATTATACGCTCACGGAGGTACCCACCGATGCCGCTTACTTCCACGCGCAGTTTCGCCGCCAAAACCCGACGGCCTACAAGGTGCCCTTCACCATTCTGGATGGCGTGAAAGGCCGCGGGCAGTACGTAGGCACCTACATTGCCTGGGGCGTGAATAGCAACGATTGGTGGGGAGAAGGCGAAATCAAATTCTTCCTCGATGGTGATGGCCAGTTCCCCACCATCAACGGCACCGGCACCGAAGACTATTTTCTGGGCTCCTACAACTTCGAAAACAAGAAAACCCGTCAGTATCAGGAGTATTCGACGCCCTACGCGGGCCTGCACCAGGTTATCAGGCCCGATGGGCTCTACCGGGCCCAGCAGCGCTTTGGCATGTACCGCTGGCACATTCCGGACCCTATTCGATTCAGCCAGGATCTGCGGATTACCATTCAGGCTCTGGGCTGGCGCTACAACGGCCGGTACCTCCCGTTGCAGGACGATGTAGCCTCGGTGGCCTACTGGTACCAAACGGAACCGCACGGAGCCTTCCCCGCTCTCCCTTCCAAAGACGACTTGGAAGTTAAGTAGCTTCGCTTTTGCTATTACTTGTAGAGTATAAATAGCTGAATGCAAGCTGCCCAATAGCATGTCAGGCGGCCTGAATGGAGAACTATCCCTAGTCTGGTCGTGGCTTGTTCGGTGAAGTAGGAAGACGGTGTCTGATGCGTGACTTGTAGACAAATGAAATGCAACTGCTTTTAGCACCCTTCGGCCAACCTTTCAGCTTCTCTAGGTCTCTGCTATATACGAGATTAGGCATTTTCGGCGTTCGGCTTTAGATACCTGACAATTAGAAAGTGCTCCTATATTCTTTCCAACTATTCTATGAAACCAGCTTTTCGCGCTGTTGCAGTACCCTGTTTCTTGCTGGGCGCCTTTGTCGCGCACGCGCAGCAACCTGCTACTAGTTCCAAAATCACCATTAGCGGCTACGTCCGCGACGGGGCAACTGGGGAGAATTTGATTGGAGTAGCCGTAGTGAACCCCGGCAGTGGGCAGGGCACTGCCACCAACACCTACGGCTTCTACTCGCTCACGCTGCCCGCCACCGATTCGGTGCGGCTAGTGGCGAGCTACTTAGGCTACGAGCGCGCCCGTTGGGCCGCCGCAACCACTCGCAACGTTACCCACGATTTCCGGCTGCGGGCCAGTAGCAATGAGCTAGCTGATGTGGAGGTGGTCGGCAACCGCCAGGAGCGGATTGAGCAAAGCACGCGCATGGGTACCATCAACGTGCCCATCACCCAAATTAAGAACCTGCCCAAGCTGTTTGGCGAAACCGACGTGCTGAAGGTGCTGCAACTGCTGCCCGGTGTGCAAAGCGGTGGCGAAGGACAAAGCGGCCTCTACGTGCGCGGCGGCTCCCCCGACCAAAACTTGATTCTGCTCGACGGCACGCCGGTCTACAACGCGGCCCACTTGTTCGGCTTCTTCTCGGTGTTCAATGCCGATGCGCTTAATAACGTGGAGCTGATTAAGGGCGGCTTTCCGGCGCGGTATGGCGGGCGGCTGTCGTCGGTGCTCGACATTTCGATGAAGGAAGGCAACATGCAAGAGTTTCATGGCGAAGGCGCCATTGGCATTGTAGCTTCCAAAATCACGCTGGAAGGGCCCATCAAGAAAGATACCGCCTCGTTTATTGTTTCGGCGCGCCGTACTTACCTCGATGTGCTGGCCCAGCCTTTCATCAAGTCGCAGCTTTCGGCGGAAGGCTCCAAAGGGTCGGTGGGGTACTTCTTCCACGACCTAAACGCCAAGCTTAACTGGAAACTCGGCAGCCGCGACCGGCTGTATGTGAGTGGCTACACCGGCTACGACAAGTTCTACGCCCGTATCCGCGACAAAGAGGAAACCGCGGAAGAATACAGCCGCACCGAGGCGAACCTGGGCTGGGGCAACCTGACGGCGGGGTTGCGCTGGAACCACATCGTGAACGACCAACTGTTCATGAACACCCATCTTACTTATAGCAAATATCAGTTCAACGTAGAGCAAGAAGACGAGCAGCGCCGTAACGTTCAAGGGGAGCCGCACACCGACAACTTCTCGTTGCGCTATTTGTCTAATATCCGCGACTTCAGCCTCAAAACTGATTTCGACTATACGCCTACCCCCGACCATTACATTCGGTTTGGAGGGCAGTACATCCTGCACTCGTTTCGGCCAGGTGCCTTGACGGCCAAAGGCAACATCGACGATTTGGAAAGCCAACTCAAGTCGGGTACGCGCACCGTGGCTAGCGAAATGGGGTTGTACGCTGAGGATGATTACCGCCTTACCGACCGCCTAAAAGTGAACGGCGGCTTGCGCCTGAACGGCTTTGCAGTGGAAGGCAAATTCTACTCAAGCATAGAACCACGTGTAGCCGCCCGATTCCTACTCACTGAGGATTGGGCGCTGAAAGCCTCTTACGCTCGTACCATGCAGTTTATTCATTTGCTCACCAACAGCGGTATTGGCTTGCCGACCGATTTGTGGGTGCCTGCTACCAACCAAATCAAGCCGCAACGTGCGCAGCAGGTCAGTGTGGGGGCGGCCCGCACATTGCGCTTCAAAGACGAAGACTACGAACTAAGCTTTGAGAGCTACTACAAGCCCATGCGCAACCTGGTGGAGTACCGCGAGGGCGCTAGCTTCTTGGGCACCGTGGACAGTGATTGGGAAAGTAAAGTAACTAGTGGCAAAGGCTGGGCTTATGGCGGTGAGTTTTTCATCCAAAAGAAATCGGGCCGCACGACTGGCTGGATTGGCTACACACTGGCTTGGAGCAAGCGGCGCTTTCCCGACCTTAACCAAGGTCGCATCTTCCCCTACAAGTACGACCGGCGCCACGATATTTCGGTGGTAGCCATCCACAAGTTCAGTCCTACGTTCACGCTGTCGGGTACCTGGGTATATGGTACCGGCAACGCTACTACCTTGTCGCAAGGACGATTTTTGGTGGGGCAGTTTCAGGATTTCGATGATTATGGTGAGCGGAATTCCTATCGTATGGCTGCCTATCACCGCTTCGACCTCGACCTAAGCAAAACCAAGAAGAAGAAGTGGGGTGAAGTGGTCAACAGCTTCTCTATTTACAACGTGTACAGCCGTCGCAACCCGTATTACCTGTACTTCGACGCCGGCTATACTGATGGAGCGGGCAAATACCATGAATCGGCTTACAAGCAGGTTTCGTTGTTCCCCATTATTCCCTCGTTCAGCAAGGCCTTTAAGTTTTGAGCAAGGACTAAGTGGTTGCATGACTCATCAAGTTAACCTGTTCATTTCCGAACTATTATGAATAAGCTAGTTACACTACTTACATTCACTGCCTTGCTGTTCAGTGGCTGCGAAACCATTGTGGAAGTAGATACGCCCCCACACACACCACGGCTGGCCATCACGTATACGCTTGCCAACCAAGCTCCGACGCCAGACTATCGTGCGTCATATTATGATCGTGGGGTATTTGTAAGTACCAGCCAGAGTGTGCTAGAGCGAAAGGAACTTACTGGCCGGGGCGATGCTACCGTAGAGCTGTTGAACGAAGCCGGCCAGATAGTAGAGCAATTTCGGTCTGTAGCGGGACAGGGATACGACTGGACAACTGGGCGCCCCGACAGCTTATATGGCCATTACGTGCCTGTGCGCGGATTTGTGGGAGAACCTGGTCGTACGTACACGCTTCGTGCCTCGGCCCCAGGCGTTGAGGCAGTAGAAGCAACTTTAACCTTGCCAGAGAATAAAGCCGTGATTGAGACTGGCAGCTTCGTAGCGGGGCCATTCAACCCGCTTTGGAATGTAAGGTCAGGGCGGCTCACAGTTAGCTTTCTTGATAACGCAAGTACAACCGATTATTACGTAGCTACTGCCAGAGCTTTAGATCGTAACGGCAAGCGCTGGGGCCATGTAGTACGTGCCTATAATGATGACCCTGGTTCCGATATAGACCTAGGCCGTTTCCAGCTTTCTACAGACAACAGCTACAATCTGCACCCTTTTAACGATGCTAACAGCAACGGACAACGCCTTACATTTAGCGCTGATCTAGAATTGATATATGATGGAAAGTTCACTACCTCTTCCACTGGTACCAATATTCCCGAGATGGGCTACATAGAAGTCGTTATCAGTCGCATCACCTTCGACACTTACAGTTTCTATCAATCGATGAAGCGCTACTATGATACCGAGAACAGCCCGTTTGCAGAGCCGGCACCACTCTTTTCCAACGTGCGCCAGGGCTTCGGTATATTCGGTGGCGCCACCGATGTTACGTACCGGATTCCGCTATAAAAGCTTTAGCTTCCCTTTGCATCGGAAACGAAGGCACGGCCTAGCTTTGCTTATGTTTCGCGTTGAGCAGCAAGTCTCTATATAGCGGTTTTAGTGAAAGGCGAATTAAACTTTGGGCTGGTTTTTGCGTCTAATAAGTAGTGCGGATCCAGGTTGTGGTCCGCCACTATTGACTATGAAAAAGCTTCTGAAGTTTCCGTTTATACTTGTCTTGTTGCTGGCGGGTACGCTGCTAACAGGTTGCGCTGGTTCCACGCAAGCTGTAGTTTCCACCGGCCCGGCCGGCTACTAAGGCGACTATTACGGTCCTCGCTACCGGCCCTATTATGGTCCGCGCTACTATCGTCCATCTCGCGTGATTGTGCGTCCGGCTCCTGTCATCGTGCGGCCCCGTGTAGTACGTCCTAATTCAGGCTATTACAACCGCTCGAATAATGGCGGCTACCACCGGGATGGTGGCTACCGCAACGGCGGTGGTACTTATCGGGGCGGCCGCGGTGGACGCCACTAATAAGAGAACCTGCTAACAAAAAAGACCGACCAGCATGCTGGTCGGTCTTTTTTTGGCCTCAACCTATATAAATGATTGACAGAACTTCACCAAAGGAAGAACAACTTAAATCAGCTTGTCGGGGGTAATGGGCAATTCGCGGATGCGCTTGCCGGTGGCATTGAACACAGCGTTGGCAATAGCAGGGGCAGCCCCGATGATGGCTATTTCGCCGATGCCTTTGGTGCCCATGGAATCCACGATGAGGTCGGGTTTGTCAACGAAGGCTACTTCGATAGCTGGCGCGTCGGCATGAACGGGTACGTGGTAATCGGCTAAGTCCTTGGTTATGTAGCGGCCAAAACGGTCGTCTATCATGGCACCTTCGGTGAGGGCCATGCCGATGCCACCGACGGCGCCGCCTAGCATTTGGTTGCCAGCCGTTTTGTGGTTGACGATGGTGCCCGCATCGGCGCAGGCTACCATTTTCTTCACCCGCACTTCGCCGGTTAGCTGGTGCACATGCACCTCCACGAAGTGCACCGAAAACGAGTACATCGAATACTTCTGCCGCTCGTTGCCGGGCTTAGATTCCGTTACCACCGCCACCTCTTGGCCGTTGTTCAACTTAATGAGGTCGGCGTAAGAAACCTTCGCGGCAGCATTATTAGCCAGTGAAAGTTGAGTGCCTTGGATAACGATATCCGCGGGTTTGGCAGCACTGAACGTAGGGCCAGCCAACTGGTGCAGCTTCTCCTTAAGCGCCGCACACGCGTCCACCACGGCCGAGCCTACTGTGTTTACAGTAGCCGAGCCACCTTGCGAGGGCGCATCCGGGAAAAGGGAATTGCCTAGCTCAAAACGTACTTTTTCGGGTGGCATGCCGAGGGCATCGGCGGCTAGCTGCACCATCACGGTTCCGGTGCCAGGGCCGATGTCGGTGGTGGCGCTTTGCAGCACCACGGTGCCGTTGGCTAGCAGCCGGGCGCCGGCTTTCGCGCTGCCGCGGTTGGCCCCAAACGTACCCACACCCATGCCATAGCCTACCAACCAGTCGCCTTGCTTGTTGGAGCCGGGCTTCATCTGCCGATTTTTCCAGCCGATCCGCTCGGCCCCCATTTGGTAGCATTCCTTCAGGTACTTGGTCGACCAGGGTTTACCGTTGTCGGGGTCTACATCAGTGTAGTTGCGCAGGCGGAACTCCATGGGGTCCAGGTTCAGCGCGTGCGCCAGCTCATCCATGGCCGACTCCAGCGCGAAAGCACCAGTGGCTTCACCCGGTCCGCGCATCCAGATGGGCGTGCTGATATCCAGCGGCAGGATGCGGTAGCGCGTGCTTACGTTCGGGCTCTGGTACATCATGCGCGTCTGCTGCACCGTCGACTCCGTGAAGTCCTCGTACGTGGAAGTCTGGCCGGTGGCTTCGTGGGTGATGCCGACCAGCTTGCCATCGGGCGTGGCCCCGATGCCGATGCGCTGCCAAGTATAAGGCCGGTAGCCCACCATCGTAAACATTTGTTCGCGCGTGAGCACCAGCTTCACCGGCCGGTTCACCGTTTTGGCGGCAATGATGGCGGCCGTTTCGTGGGGCCAGTTGTGCAAGCCGTTGCCGAACGCGCCGCCCACAAACGTGGCAATCACTTTCACGTTCTGCTCGGGAATACCCCAATCTTTGGCAAAGGCGCGTTGGGTGCCTTTCACGGCCTGCACCTTGTCGTACACCGTGAGCTTGTCGGGCGCTTCCCAATGAGCAATGATGGATTGCAATTCCATCGGGTTGTGCATCTCGGTGGGAATCACGTACTCCATTTCCAGCTTTACGGGCGCGGTTTTGTAGCCATCAACCTGGCCCCGGTCGTGGTCGGCCTGCGGCGACTTCGGGTTCTTTTTCGCCTGCGCCGGTACTTTGGCCCGGTCGAGGTGGGCGTTGAAGTTGGTGGCGTGCTGTTCGGCTTCGTACTGCGTTTTCACCAAGCCAGCAGCATAGCGGGCACGCTCCAGCGTATCGGCCACCACAATGGCAATAGGCTGGTCGTTGAAGAGAATTTTCTCGTCGTGAAATACACGCAGCGGCTGTCCGGCTGTCGGGGGCTCATCGGGCTGGCTGCGGTTAGCGAAGCCTGGCACCTTAATGGAATTCACGTGGGTAATTACGGCCAGTACGCCGGGGGCCCGCTCAGCCGCCTTGGTATCGATGCTCTTGATGCGGCCCTTGGTGATGGTGCTGCCCACCAGAAAGCCGTGCACGAGGCCCGGCAACTGATACTCTGCCGAATACTGGGCCGCGCCGGTTACTTTCAGCCGGCCGTCTACGCGGTTCATTCGGTCGCCTACCACGCCGTCTTTGAAGAGAGGTTGCTCGTTCATAGGAATAGAGGCTTACGCCACGTTAGTAGCGTTTTTGAGGGCCTGAACAATGGCATTGGGCCCTAGCTTTAATTTGTAGGCGTTGTGCTTGAAAGCCTTGGCTCCCTGCATGGCAATAGCGGCGGCGGCCTGGAAAGTAGCCTCCGTAGCTGGCTTGCCCACCAACGACTTTTCCGCATCGGTCAGCCTCCAGGGCTTGTGCGCCACGCCGCCCATGGCGAGGCGGGCATCTTTGATGATGTTGTTTTCGAGTTGCAGTGCCGCCGCCACCGATACCAACGCAAACGCGTAGGAAGCCCGTTCGCGCACTTTCAGGTAATGTACGTTCTTCGTGAAGGGACCTTCAGGCACTTCCACGGCCGTGATTAGCTCGCCGGGCTCTAAAGTGGTATCCTTCTGCGGCAGGTCGCCGGGCAGGCGGTGCAGCTCCGCGAAGGGGATGCGCCGGTCGCCTCTGGGGCCACTGACCAGCACGGTGGCATCCAGCGCTACCAGGGCCACGCTCATGTCGGAGGGGTGCACAGCAATGCATTTGTCGGAGAAGCCGAAAATGGCGTGCATGCGATTGTAGCCTTCGAGGGCGCCGCAGCCCGAGCCGGGTTCCCGCTTGTTGCAGGGCAGGGCCGTATCGTAGAAGTAGGGGCAGCGGGTGCGCTGGAGCATGTTGCCGCCGATGGTGGCCATGTTGCGCAACTGTGCCGAGGCGCCGGCATTCAGGGCCTGCACTAGTAGCGGCAGCTTTTCCAGTACTTGCTTGTCGTCGGCTACGGTGGCGTTGAGGGCCATGGAGCCGATGCGGAATGTGTTGTTCTGGCGCTCCAGCTTGTCGAGGGGAAGGCGGCTGATGTCGATGAGCCGTTCGGGGTTCATCACCCCGCGCTTCATCAAGTCGAGCAGGTTGGTGCCACCGGCAATGAACTGCGAATTCTGGTCTTTGGCGCGCGCATCAATGGCCGCTTTCGGCTTGCTCGGGCGGACGTATTGGAACTGATTCATACCTTCTGTCCTCCGGTTTTAACTTCCTGAATAGCGGCCACAATGTTGGGGTACGCGCCACAGCGGCAAATATTACCGCTCATAAACTCCCGAATTTCTCCTTCGGAGTCAGCTTTGCCTTCCCGGATGCAAGCCACCGCCGACATAATTTGGCCCGGCGTGCAGTAGCCGCACTGAAAGCCGTCGTGCTTGATAAAGGCTTCCTGCATGGGGTGCAGGTCGTCGCCTTTGGCCAGGCCTTCAATGGTCGTGATTTCGCGGCCGTCTTGCATGACAGCCAACGACAAGCACGAATTGACACGCTTGCCGTCGACGTGCACGGTGCAGGCGCCGCACTGGCCGTGGTCGCAGCCTTTCTTGGTGCCGGTTAGGTGCAGTTGCTCGCGCAGTAGGTCCAGCAGCGTCACGCGAGGTTCCACGGATAGCTTGTAGCTTTTGCCGTTCACGGCCAGCTTCAGGCCTACTTTTTCAAAAGGAGCCGCAATTTTCTCGTCCCATTCGGCGGCGGCGGCTTGCACTACCGGGCCCGGCGTAAAGGCCAGCGCCGTGAGCACCGAGGATTGCTTGAGGAACTGTCGGCGCGCCGCATCGTGGCCGCACTGAGGGTTTTCCGGCTTGGAATCGGGAGTTGAGTCAGCCATAGTTAAGGAATATGTAGGCTTTGCTTGCTGGGCAAGTCGATGATAAGATCAAGACACTGGGCCGCTGCTTTCGGGCGTCAGATTGTCGATAGACACTCGTGGTTGCAGGTAGGTCGCTTCAACAGGTAAACAAAGGGGCGGAGGCAGTCAATTCAATCTAAGAATACTTTTATGATGCCCACCTAATCTAACTCCTTTTTGCCATTTTCTTGCTGGCAACGGCACCTCGAAGGTTTACGGTAGAAACAGGGTAGCGTTTAAGCGCAAAGCATTGTTTTTCGCGCCTGCAAGGCTCCTGATGAGCTTGAACAGGCTTGTTGCTAGCTTTAGTTGGACAATAAGCTTCCCCACACAAAGATGCTTCAACTAAAAAGCCAGCAACTAATAGTTGCTGGCTTTTGCCTAGTTCATCTTGCTTCCCTCTGTTGGAAGGACCACCGTAACAAAATCTGGAACTAGGTTACTCGCGCACCAAGCGTTTCACAATAGTGCCTTGGTTGGTGAAAACACACACTGAGTACACGCCAGTTGGCAAATGCGTAAGGTCGAGCTGCTCCCGGACAGTACCGGCTCGAGGCTGTACCGTGCGCTTGAGCATCACCTGCCCGAGCGTGTTGAGTAGCTGCACCTGCACGTCGCCCGTGCCTGTCAGCCCGGCCATTTCCAAAGTGGCCGTACTACTGGCGGGATTGGGGTAGAGGTGCGTAGTGGCTTGCAGCGCACTGGCCGCCGTGGCCGCCGGACGGCCAGCTTGTAGCCAGAGGTAGAAGCGCTGACTGTTGTAGCTGGTTGTCATGGTGAAGGCGTAGGAAGGCGCGACCATTAGGTTCTGACGCACCCCTAGCTCGCGGTCTTCCAGCCACACCTCGGTGCCCGCAGGAAGGTTTAAGAGTTCGGCGGCGTGCAGCACGTGAGTGCCGTCCTGACTCACCCGCACCCCCAGCGGAATGCTAGGCACGGTAGCTAGTTCGGGCAGGGCATTGATAGAGAGATTTTTAGAGTCGGCAGCAGTCCAGAGCGAAGGCAGGCCGTTGCCGTTGAGCTGCACTTTATAGGCATCGTAAGCGGGGTCGAAACCAGCCGTAGCAGTGGGCTCGAAGTACACGACGGTTTCGTCGGCTTGGCCGCGGGCGTTGCGGGCGCTCAGCCGGATCAGGGGACGGGTCGTGGTCCTGGTAGCCGTGCTCCGGTCGAAGGTGGGGCTAAGGTAGGTGGTGGCGCGGGCCGAACTCGGCAGGCTTAGCGTAGCCGTGGCACTGGTGGCCCGCACAAAGAAACCCTGCATGGCGGCTAGGTCCTTGCGGCCGCCGTTTTGGCCCACCCCATTGATGTAGGAGCTATACGAACCCGTATAGGGTCCGGAAGGTACATACACGTACAGGGCCTTGTCGATGCCAGGCGCGGCGGGTACCAAATCCCAATCCAGCGGGGAGGGGAAGGGGTTGCCCAGCAACTGCCAGCCCGACTCGGCATAGGGGCCGCGCGTAAGCGGATAGCTCACGTTGGCGCTTGCCAGAACGCCAGAAATATCCACCGTAGAGGCGGGTGCGACTTGAACGGAGTAGCCCCGGCCCGGCATCAGGGGGCTAAAGTCTTCGGGCACCATCCAACCGGCATCAAACAGGCTGTTCGTGGCGGTCAGGCGGGTCTCGTCGTACTGGAACAGGGTTGGGAAAGGCGACGCGGCATTGCCCTGTGTGTTGTAGTCCGGGTTCACATTGAAGCCCGACACATCATCGGCAAACTCTCGCACGGGGGCCGTACCCATCAGCATCGGCGACGAGAAGTGCCGGTAGCCCTGCACCGAGCCCGTAACAAACCGCTGCATGGTGGCCAGGCCCGTCACGGTGCCACCGCCCACCGGGTTCACTACCATCGCCGTGCCGGTAGCATCGGAAAGCAGCGTGAGGTTACGCTCGGAGGCCAGGTTGCCGCTGGTCAAAACCAGCAAATGCCGGACGCCTACCGGGCTTTGCAAGGTCACGCCGGCCGGGTTATTGATGGTTAGGTCGTAGAAACGCAAGGTTCCGATGCTGCTCAAGGTTTGGGCGGTAGTACCCAGGCACAGCAGCGTGCTGGAGCCCGCGTTCAGGATGCCGTTGTTTACCAGATTGCCGAGCAGCTCAAATGTGCTTCCCAACGAAAGAGAAGCGCCGCTGGCCAGCGTCAGGTTGAGGGCCGTGGGGGCGACGCCGCCCGTGCCAAGCACTGGATACGTGGTCAGCCCACCCGGAATCAGGACGCTACTCGTGCTGGTGGGTACGGTGCCGCAATTCCAGTTGGCCGGGTCGAACCAGTTGCTGTTGGCGGCGCCAGTCCAGGCGAAAACACCCGTCGGAGTTATTAATATGTCGTCTCCGTTGTCGGCTCCGAAGGTGGCCGGCTGGCTGCCTACCACCCAGATTCGATAACCGGTGCCGAGCGTGGTAGTAGCCGGAATGATGGCTGCAATGGTGCCGCTGGTAGTGTCAGTCAGTGTCCCGATAATTACGGGGTTGCTACCCGAACCATTGCCGTCGGAAAGTTGCGCCGTAAACACGTTTCCCTCGGTGAAGCCACTGGCCGTAAATGGCACATTGAGCGCCGTGCCTGCGCAGTAGCTGCTCGCCAAGCTGCCCGTTTGGATGATGGGTCCCGTGGGCGGTTGCACCACCACCGTTTCGCTGGCGGTGGTGGTGCAGCCGTTCAGCGAAACAGTTAGTTGGTAGGTGCCCGCGTTGGCCGCTGTGGCCCCACGGATGGTTTGCTGCTGACCTGTAGCCGAGTAATTGTTGGGTCCGGTCCACTGGTAAGTGGCGCCGCCAATGAAGGTGGCCGACAGCGAGATAGTAGCACCCACTGTCACCGGCGAACTAGAGAATACCGAGACCGTTCCTATGTTGACGACATTCAGATTCGGGCTGCTGTTGCTGATAATCACCGGGTTGCTGCTTTCCAAGCGAATCCGGTACTGGTTGCCCGTCGGCGCGGAGGCAGGCACCGTCACGCGCAGCGTACCGGCCCCCGCCGCAGTTACAGCTGCCGACCCAATAACCGGGCTGTTGTTGGAGAATACGCCATTCGCATTGGAAAGCACCGCCGAAATTGTGTTGCCCGCGTTGAAATCGAGCCCGGCGGCGGTGTAGCTCACGCTGAAAGCCGTACCCACGCACGCCGGCCCGGTGGTCGATAGCGAATCCAGGGTGAGCGAGGTTGTCGTTACGGCTGGCCGCACGAGCACCAGAACCGAAGCCGTGTCGGTGCAGCCACCAAGTACAGTCACCGTTGCGCGGTAGCGCCCCGATTGGGTGGGCTGGGCGTTGGGTATTCGCGGGTTTTGGGCGTTGCTGAAAAAGGTAGGGCTGCCGCCTACCGGCGTAAACGTCCAGGTAGCCGGGCCGTTGCTTTGCAGTTTTAGCGTGTCACCGGCTGTTATCGGCGAATTACCGCTCACCGATGCTTCGCTAAACAAGGGCATGATGTCTATAAATTCGCCAAATACACCCGGGGGATAGTTGTTGCCCAAGAAGTAAGGGCTCGAAACCAGTAGCCGAATGCGGTAGTTGGTGCCGAACCGCTGGGTGAAACGGGGTATCGTAACCGGCAGCAAGCCGTTGCCCATCCCTTCAAATACAACCGAGCCAATTTGAGTAGTACGTGCGAAGGAGCCGGAACTGAGCGAAAGCTCGGCTACGATAACAGTACCAGCCGGGAAGGGTTGCTCGGTGACGGTAAAGGGCAGCGAGTACGCCGTGCCCGCGCAGTAAGTGCCTCTAATTGGGGCCAAGGTCAAAATCGGAACCGTTGAAGGCAGCACCGTCACGTCCACAGAGCTGGAATAGCTGCAATTGCCGAGCCTCACAACCACTATAAACCGATTCACGCCGAGCGTGGTAACGCGGGGAATAGTCGGGTTCTGCTGGATAGACAAGAAATCCTGAGGATTGCCCGGAGCGCGATACCAAGTGTAACTCGCGCCCGGATAAGTTGGCGACACCGTCAGGTCGATGGAGTTGCCGTAGGTAATAGTGGCCGGGCCAGCGGCTTGGCTTACGGGAGCTGGGTTGATGGTCAGGTTCGCGGCATTTTCCGTTCCTACCACGGCCGGGTTCGAAGCTACCACTCGCACTCGATAGCGGCTACCCGCTGGCGTAGTCAGTGGAATAATGCCGCTTAGTGTGCCGCCGTTGGCGTTGGAGCTAACCAAGGTGCCAAGCAGGGGCGCATTCGCATCAAAAACACCCTCAGCATCCGAGAGCTGAAAGTTGAACACGTTGTCGGCCCCAAACTCAACTGTGTTGGCACTAAAGGGCACCGCAATATTCTGCCCCGCGCAAAAAGTGCTCGGTGAAATGCTGCCGGTAGTAATGGCCGCCGGGTAGTTGTAGCTCTGCGCCGAACAGGCCACGCCGGCCGGGGCCGTCACGCAAATCGGCCCCGACGAGTAGCCTGCCGGAGCGGCCACCGTTAGGCTGGTACCCGTGTTGTTGGTGATGGTGCCCGCCGTCACCCCGTTGAAGCGCACCGCCGTAGCTCCCGTCAGGTTGGTGCCCGTGATGGTAACTTCCGTTCCGGCCGGCCCGCTAGTTGGCGTGAAACTGCTGATGGAAGGCCCCGTGCAGTTGAAGTAGAACACGCCGGCATTTGTGAGCTGAATGCCCTGCGAAACAGTGGGCAGCAACAGCCGCAGCCGCACGCCCCGCACGTTGTTCTGCACCGTGGTCAGCGGCCGGGTCACGAGCACCGGCGCCGTCTGGTTGGCCGTCAGCGTCGCCCGGAAGTTGTCGGCGGTGGTCCAAGTAAGTAGGTCGCCGGAAACTTCCACCTGCAAGGTGTAGTCCACGGGCGTACTGTTAGGGTTTTGCAAATTAAGCTGTACCTCCGACACCGCTTGCAGCGACCGGCCTAAATCCACCTGAGCGTAATAATTGTCAAGGAAAGTAGACGAAGCACCCGCAACAGCGCCCCCGTTGTAGATAGCCTCCACTGCCGCCGGCGCCATACCGTTGCCGGTGTAGCTGGCCGCCGATTGATTGGCCGCTAGGTTCGGGGCGCTAGAACAGCCACTCTTGGTGAAGCTGCGGTTCAGCACTTGGCTCCACCGGCCTGCTGCATCGCGCGCCCGTACAAACAGCCGGTGCGGGCCGTCAACTAAGGCGGCGGCATCTACCGGTAGGTTGAAGTTGGTAAGATCAGTGACCGGCGTGACAAGGGGCACGCTGGTGGCCTGCCCGTAGCCGGGGTCCGTATCGAAAAAGTATTCCACCCGGTCGAGACTAGGCGGCGTCTGGGCGTAGAGCGGCGAAAATAGGGTTGCTATGGTTGCCAGGAGGGTAGCCAGCCACAGCCGGCCACAGGGCATCGTGCGTAGATAGTCCATCAGTAATGACGTGTAGAGAAGGCGCAGAGCCGTCTTAGTTGTTGGACCGGGTGCTGATGGTGACGTTGAGCGTGTTGCCCGTCACCGACTCGTTGTACTGATAGAGGGTGGGCACGTTCGGAATGCCCGCTATGCGGTAGGGAGTAGCGCCGCCAAAAGCCCCCACGTTAGCACCGTTTTCCCCCGTGCCTATAGCTGGGTTTGGGGCCGCTTGCAACTGGAAAGCGCCATCTGTAGAAGCGCCACCGCCCACGAACAAGGCAGTGGGCGCAACATTCTGCTGGTTGCCGTTGGCCGTGCCGAAGGCCGTGTTCCCGCTGATGTTGTTGCTGTAGGTATTGTTGCGCGGCGTGAAGCTGGTGCCTGTGCCCGTGTAGGTTAGAATGTTGTTCTTAATGACGGCATTGTCTACCGTTATGTTTGCGTTGCTAGAACCTGTTAAGCTGCCAATAACATTATTGAGGATCAGTATATTACTTAAGTTGCTGGAAGAATAGCCGTTATCAAATAATACACCTATGCCGAAGCCGATGATGTTATTGGAAATAGTAATATCGTTGAGGGCAGTATTAGCTATTGCATATGGCAGAATCTGACTTTGTATGTAATTGTTCCGAATAACAATATCATCAACAGATGTGTAGGTAAATCTTAGATTATTGTAACCTATGTATACACTAGTTAAATGATTGCGCTCCACTGTTATGCGGTTTGCTGCAATTGAAACAGTATTATCGATCACGCACCTGGTAATGCGGGAGCCAGCGCTGCCACTATTGAAAACGACAGAGCCCACTAAGGCTTCTCTCGCATCAAGCTGCAAGCCCGGATTCTGAGCTAGAAAATAACCGGTCCCAATAATGGTAAGCACTTTAGTGCACGTCAGGGAGCCATAGGAAGTGGAAGTCGGTTCCAGGTAGATGATGTCGCCATTAGAGGCCGCATCATGAGCGGCTTGCAGCGTGGTGTAGATGTTGGTGCCAGTGATGCCAGTGTTATTGCAGCGGCGAATGGTTTGGGCCTGCGTGGTGAGGGTACACAACAGCAAAAGGCTGGTGAAGAAAGCAGTAAAAGTTGTTTTCATAGCGTGGGTGGGGGCGAATGAGATTGTTGGAGGAAAAAACAGAGAAAGACGTAGTCACCCTGGTCATTTTCAACCAAGGGTAGACAGTTCAGCAACATGAACAGAAGGGAGCTTACGCTCGCCAGGTTACCGGCGTATTTTGCGCAAGCACCGAAGGCCGTAGGCTGCTCCCGCTGCTAGTAACAATGAAGCGCCGCCATCAAGGGGCACCGCTACGGGGGTAGGCCCGCCCGAGCCGGGGCCTTGGGCCTGAAGGCTGCCCGCCACAAGCAGCAGCACGAGCAACAATATAAGGGGCTTCAACCAAGTATACAGCCTGTAACTAATGAAAGTAGAGTGTGGTAGCATACGAGTAAAGCTGAGGTGAAAACTAGGTTCGAAGGCTTAGCCGCTAGTGTTGAGGTAGTGGAGGGACCTTAACACATTTGCACTACGGATATAATAACTTGTAAATATTGCCAAAGTATTAGCTGAAATCAATACTTACTTCTAGGTATTTTAGGCGTGGCGGAATGGCTTGCCATTAGCTGTCAACAAGTGCCGAGCAAGAAGCTATAAACACAAAGAAGCACCCCACCGGAGAGCCCAATGGGGTGCTAGCTAAGACTTTTAAGAGTTATAAATTAATAAAGAAGCTATTCGCGCACTAACCGCTTGGTGATGGTGCCTTCGGCAGTACGCACGCATACGGAGTACACGCCCGCTGGTAGGCTGGCCAAGTTTAGCTTATGACGAATTGTAGCGCTTTGCGGACGCAACTCAGTCCGCAGTACTACTTGGCCCAGCGTATTGATTATTTCAGCGCTAACTAAGGCTGAAGTGCGCAACCCGTCGAGCGTGAGCGTGACACTGCCGTTGCTAGGATTAGGATGAAGTGTTGCTTGTCCTTGGAACACTGCTAGCTTGGTTGCCAGTGTGATGGACTGAAAGTTCGAATAATAATACTTGCGCGAATTGACGTAGACTCGGGCGTTGGTATTGAAAGATTGCTCGAGCCTCCGAGTCACGTCGTTGGTGGCGTTGTAGCCGAGCGTATTACGAAACCCAAAAGAAGTTTCCCAACTGTTCCCCATCCAGTTTTCGTTGCTGTAGCCGAGAAATTGGTTTTGCGAGTCGTATGAGTCAGTGTAGCGAGAATTATTTACCCAACTGCCGCTTACTAGTCGCTCCGTCAACTGTACGTAGCCGGGCCCCGTGGCCGCATACATGGTGTTAGCGCGGGTGTTCAACTGCCAAGCTGTACCAGTCCAAGTCTGGTTTTCAGAGTATACGACGCGCGATTGTGCATCGCGGGTGAAATTGGTATTATAATATGCGTTCACCCAAGTAGCGTTCATTGGATTCTGCGTAATAACACCGCTGTTAAGTGTTGCTGAGCCATTATATACATGCAGAAAGCGAGCACTAGGCACAAAGGTGTTGGTCACCGAGTTCCAATCGATATAGGTTACTTCCGATAGGCGACCAGCTGCGTCGAATACATAAGAGTCATCGTAGCCGGCAATAGTTACCCACGCGCCATTGGTCCAGTTCTGACTTAGGAATTGCGTGTGATAATTTTGCGTATAACCATACTGCGAGCGAGACTTGTTCACCCAGGCTCCATTTGCCCATTCCTGATCTAAGTACTGCGTTGGGCGTCCTTGCGTGTCATAAGAGATAAACGTCTGGCTCGAGTTCTGCCAACTCGAGCCGTTCCAGACTTCGTTTAAGTAGTTGGTATTCTGTCTGGTCGCATTGTAGGCGTAAGAAGTGCGAGACAAGGGTCGTTGTGTAGCGGAGTCCGACGAGGTAGCAAGTACCAGGAGGTCTTGAGCGTTGTAGGTATTAATTCGAATAGTAGGGGCAAGCCATACGCTGTTATTTTGGTCCCAGATAGAAGTTGAGATGCGCGTAGCCACTCGTACCGTGGTAGCCGGACGAGCAGCGGTAGGCAACTGAGGTGGTTGGGCGTCCAGTAAGTTTGAGCCGACGGGCAGGCGGACCGCTGGGCGAGCAGGCGGTTCCGACTGAGCTACCCCCAGGGTCGGAGTAAGTGTATAGCCCAATGCAAGTGCAAGTAAAAAGTGCTTCATAATGAAGATGAGTAAATAAAAATGAACTGAAAAAAAGGGCGCAAGCTAAACAGTGAGGAAAGTAATCTGAAATTATTTTGTGCTCTAACGAATTAATATTCAGAGCGTAACATAGCTTGCCAGTACTCACTACCGGGTATTTTGCAGTGAAAGTGAGAAGCAACAAGAAATGTGAATTAGTTAAGAATAGTAGTGCCCTAGGGGCTTGCATAGTCAGCAAGGCAGGGCTAATTCAGTCCTTAAAAGAATATGCCTAACCTGTTAGGGTTGTGGCACTACTGGTAGTGACTTCGTAGTAAACACCTAAAAAAGACCCTATCGAAAAGTCTGATAGGATGCTGTCCAAAACAAAAGGTGGTACCTATTCGCGCACCAGTCGCTTGGTTATGGTGCCTTCAGCCGTGCGTACGCATATCGAGTACACACCTGCTGGCAGGCTGGCCAGATCCAGCGGATGATGCAGGGCACCAGCCTGTGGCCGAACGGTGAACTGCTGTACCGTCTGGCCCAGCGCATTCGATACGGTTACCTGTACTTCATTGATACTGCGTAAATCGCTCATATACAGTGTAATACTGTTCATCGTGGGGTCAAGATAAAGTGGGCTACAGCCACTTGAGTTTTAATTTTATTGCTTAGCATAATGGTTTGGTACTTACTATGAAAAGAATCTGTAGTAGCGGTACCGCGTTGCAAGGGCCCAAAGCCGCGGCACGACCCTTATCAAGCCGTGCCGCGGCCGAGGCTAGAAGGTAATGCGCAAGCTTACCGCCGCATCGTTGTAGAAGCCCGTGTAGCCGTGAAATACTTCAAAGAAAGGCTTGTAATCGACGCCCACCACGAACGGTAAATCTTCCAGCTTGTATTCCAGGCCCAGAATCAGGTCTGCGCCAATGGCTATGTAGGTAGCATCGTCGGAGCGGTAGTCACGGTAGACGTAGACGTCTTTCTTGTGAACCCGGTAGTAGCGTACGTCATCGAAATAGTAGCGACCCTGGTACGCCCCGGCGTGAAAGCCGGCTCCATAATAAAACTGTAAGCCCTTCACGTCGGCAATGGATTTGTGTTTCTCACCGAGCAGGGTCAACCGGGCCCCGCGAGCCTTGTACTCGGTCGTGACCAAGGCTTCGAGCGCAACCCCGTTTTTACCGCTCAGAAAATGCTTGATCGTAAGCCCCGAAGAGTAGCCACCACCACGCAAACCAATACCGGTGCTGTAGCCGCTATTGCTACCACCCGAACTACTCTTTTTCTTGCTTTGAGCTGCCACTTGCTGCGTGCCACACGCTAACACAACACCCAACGCAATAAGGGTAAACTTCTTCATAAGAAAGTGATAAAAGTGAAATTATACTACCGTAAATATAAAGTACAAACCTGATGTTAATCGGAAATATTACAAAACACCTGAGCTAGCTATTTCATCGGAAAAGTGAATTTTTATGCCCCCACCATCGTCTTCGGCGGCGCGCAGCATGGCCTGGGCAACGGCCGCGGCGGGCACGGCCCGGTACTTGCGCAACGGCCCAAGCAGTAGGGGAGTGAGTGCCCGGAGCAAGACGGCCCCCACTTGCTCGCCTAGCCGCTTCTCGTTTCGCTCACCGAGCAGCAGCGAAGGACGAAAGAAGTGAATGGCCCGAAACGGCGTCTGGCGCACTGCCGCTTCCATTTCTCCTTTCACGCGGTTGTAATAAATCCGGGACTCAGCATCGGCACCCATGGCGGATACCAGCAGCAACTGCGAGGCGAAGTTGCGGGCCGTAAGAGCCGCCAGGGTTACCACGTATAAATAATCGACGCGGTAGAAAGCCTCCTTGGAGCCAGCTTGCCGCAGGGTGGTGCCAAGGCAGCAGTAGACGTCATCAGCAATCAAACTCATGCTGTGTTCCTCTAACTGGTTGAAGTCGAGAATGCGCTGTTCCAGCTTGGCGTGCATCTGGGGCAAAGGCCGGCGCGCCACTACAATAACTTTGGCGTAGCGGTCGGACGCCAATAGCAAAGGCAGTAGCTGCAAACCAATCAGGCCGCTGGCCCCGGCAATAAGAGCGGTTTTCTGCATAATGGTAGAGCGGTAACAGCGGATAGCCGAAAGCCCAGCGCCCAAGCAATAAGTTTTGGGCTTCTACCTGTTCGGGCCTACTGTGGTACGTGAAACCTGCCGCAAAGTAGGGCAGTACCAGAAAGATGCTACTGCTACTTCAAGCGTTGCTTGTTGGCTACCGAGCCACCGGGCCCTACACCCAACAATGTGCCGCTAGCGTGGGCTAAGTCAGCGCGGAACCCTATTATTCCTCTACTGGTCGCTACTGTTTCGAGGAAAGCTTCTCCCGGATTTCCGCTAGCCGGGCCTGCTTGGGGCCTTCGCGCCAGGCAACGGCTGTGGCCGTCCAGTAGTGATGCTGGGTCAGAAACTGAGCTTGCGAGTGGTTCCAAGCGTCTTCGTCGGCCGTAACGAGGTGCCGCGCCCGGAACTCCAGAAATAAGGTGCGCGCAATAGGCTCGAAATCGGGGCGGCCCAGGTAGTCGAGGTCGGCATCGCAGAGAATTTCGGCTAGGTGCGAGTGCGGGTCCTGGGGCAGCCGGGTGGCCATAATCATTGCGCAGATAGTCTCGATTTGGCTTGGCGTGTAATCGAAGCCAGGAAGTACCTCGCGTACGAGGGCGCACCCCTCGGCTTCGTGCCCGCTGTAGGTGCGCAAAAACCCGGTATCGTGGTAGAGGGCGGCGGTGCGCAGCAGTTGGCGCTCGGTTTTGTTGATGATGCCTTCGGCCGTAGCCAACTGCATAGCCGCCTGCGTCACGTCGAGCGTGTGGTGCACGCCGTGGTAGTAAAGAATGGTTGGCAGTTGCGTGCGGAGCCGCGCCAGAATGTATTCTTCGGCAAGCTTAACTTTCATGAGTTCCTGCTAACAGTCGGAAGACACAGCAAGATATTCATACAAACCACTATGCTATACCAAGGAGGGGTGGTTGAAAAGATGGAAGCCTGAATTTTATGCCCTTTCTTTACCTTCAGCCACCCATCCGCAACGCCCCAACAACCAACACCTGCGCCTACTCGCCGATGGTCAACCACTGCTAGGTTGGTGGCTGCCGCGCTTAACCACTGCTAGACAACTGGTTGCCACTTATCGAGATTCGTCTACTGGACACCCCCCGACCTTTATGGATATCAACAC
>NZ_CAXTBM010000065.1:0-29549 GCF_964242765.1 uncultured Hymenobacter sp. | reverse complement strand
GGTGGCAATGGTCACCACATCCGAATCCACGAATGAACCTTCCGTAATCAGGTCGCGGATAAGCGCGGCGTGACGAGCCTCTACCGATACGATCTTGCCGGCCGCTACCAAGTAGTTGAGACCTGCTACGTTGGAGGTATCAATGAAACGACCAGCTCCATTGTAAGCCGATACGCCCAAGTCCTCGAAAGCCTTTGCCGTGGCCAGTACTGCTGTTCTGGAATTGAAGTCGATGGTGTCGAAGTTCGGCTCCAAATCCTTGATGATGGCTGATGCGGCGTCACGCGTAAGAGCGGCTTTGAAGAACTCCCGGTGAATTACTTCATGGTAGTACAGGTCGTCGAAAATTTGCTTCTCGGCGCTACCTGCCGTCAGGCCAGTATAGTAAGTTCCTGTGCGCACTCGGGTATAGAAAGCAGCCTCTAGCTGCTCCAGAGCATACGCGTAATTAAGAACTCCTACGCTGCCAGAGCCGACATTGACCATGCCGGGCATATCAGTTCCACCATCGCCATCATCATCGCAACCAGAGAGGAGCAGAGCAGTAACGCCGGCGGTGGCCCCGGCATACATAAAGAACGAGCGACGCTTGATGGGAACGTAAAGCGGCTTGGCAAATTCTGCCTCGTCGCCACCCTTTTTGAGAATGTTAGACATGTGATGGAAAGATTTGGGTAAAGGAAAATTTCGGCAAATAAAGCCTCCTGCACAGCCCTGGGGGAGTTGTGTATTGAAGAAAACCTAGAAATACTATTGGGTATTTGGAAGGCACTTACGGGGTATAAGCAAAGCAGGATTGCAGAAGGCCGGAATTTTATTATCGGGGTTACTGATTCGCTAACCTCAACTATTGCATAGTTGAGGTTGCTTGGCTATTGGAGAGGTTCGCAAAAAGCCCTTTTCAGCTTAGAAAAGGCTTTTTGTGTAGCTTTGAATTGCTACCACTTGCTTTATGCTCCGTTTACTTTTCAGCTTAATTCTAATTGCCTGCTGCTGTGTTATGCCGCCGCGAGGAAAGGCGCAACAACCAGCCAAACCGTCGGTGGTGGCGCCAGAGGCGCAGGCAGAGTTGGAACTAGGGCCAGCGGCGTTTCCGGTTACCGAGTATTTTACCATCAGTTTTCACCTGCGTGGAGCTGCTCTGGAGCGCTATTCCGCCTTTCCTGATCTAGAGGGTTTCAAGAAAAGCGGCAAATCGAGCACCACGACCACCCGGATAGTGGAGGGCCAAACCACTACCGAGCTAACCATCACCCAACGCTACGCGGCCTACGCCGAAGGCGAGTTTGTAGTGAAGCCCTTCACGATGACCATCAACGGGCTGACAGTGCGCTCCAATGGCCTAACCGTGCGCGTAGGGCCCGCTCCAACCGCCGGAGCAGCGCCGCCAGCAGCGGGTGGTTTACAAGGCATCGGCTTGCTCGACAACCTGTTCGGCAAGCCGAAACCGCAGGAATACGTGGAGCCGAAAGACAACGCATTTCTGGCTTTGGTGCCCGACAAAACCAGCGTCTTCGTGGGCGAAGGCGTGCATATTGGGCTGTACTTCTACCTCACGCCCGCTGACCAAGGGCTGCTCGACTTCTACAATTTCGCCGGCCAGCTACCCGACATCCTCCAGCAGCTTCGGCAGCGCACGGCCTGGGAAGAGCCCTTCAACGAGCAGGAAATAGTGCCGGAGTCGGTGACGATAGGAGGCAAGCCTTTTTTGCGTTACCGCCTCTACGAAGCCGAGTATTACCCGCTCAATGCGGAGCCGTTGGTGTTTCCGGCCGTGGCGCTCCGGATGGTGAAATATCGGTTGGCCAAAAATCCTACTGAAGGCCTCGACAACCGTCTTGAAGGCTACAAAACGTACCTCACTACCACCCGCACCATCCTAGTAAAACCGCTGCCGCCACACCCGCTGCGTGACATAGTGCCAATAGGCCATTACCAGTTGCGCGAGGCCGTCAACCACACCACGTTTCGTACCGGGCAGGCATTTACGTACAGTTTTGGGGTGGAAGGCGAAGGCAACTTAGCGGCGATTAGCGCGCCGGTGGTGCCGCTCAAGCCGGGCTTGGAAGTGTATGGTCCGGATGTGCAGCAGGAACTAACCCGGCAGGCCGGCCGCGTAGGAGGGCGCAAGGTGTTTACGTACCGGTTAGTGGCCCGCCAACCTGGTAAGCTGCCCCTTGATAGTCTGTTGAACTTGGTGTTTTTCGACCCTACTGTTGGCCGTTACGATACGCTCCGCGCCGAACTAACGCCCACCATTCGTGGCCCAGTCCGCACAGCCAGTACCTTCCGCGCCCCCACCGATGACCCGTTCTATCAGAACGTGCTTTTCGACGCCGACAACACCTTGCAACCCCTCAATGCCTACGACGACGTCCGCCGCTACGCCAACTATATTCTGGCCCTGCTGCTAGGCGTGGCAGTTTGGGGCTGGTGGCGAAAACGCTGAAATGGCAAGTTGGTGAGGTTGTAAGTTGATGTTCTGGTAGCTTTGCCTTTCCGAGAATCAACTCACCGTTTCATCAACTCACTCTTCCGCCTCATGTCTAATTCCTTCGGTACGCTGTTTCGCATTACCACTTTCGGTGAGTCGCATGGGCCGGGTATTGGCGTGATAGTGGACGGCTGCCCGGCAGGGTTGGCAGTGGAAGCCACCGACATTCAGGCGGCGCTGGACCGGCGGCGGCCCGGGCAAAGCGACCTGACCACCCCCCGCAAGGAGGCCGATCAAGTGGAAATTCAGTCCGGCATTTTCGGGGGATATACCACGGGCACGCCTATCAGCCTCTACATCCGCAACCAGGACCAGGCCAGCCACGACTACTCCCATATCGAGCACGCCTACCGCCCCTCGCACGCCGACTACACCTACGACCAGAAATACGGCCGCCGCGACTACCGCGGGGGGGGCCGCAGCTCGGCCCGCGAAACGGCTGCCCGCGTAGCGGCCGGCGCCATAGCCGAAAAGTTTTTGGCGCACTACGGCATTGTGGTGCGAAGTTATGTGTCGCAGGTGGGGGCGGTGCAGGTACCGGTGGGCTACGAGCAGCTAGACTTAGGACTTATTGATAGTAACCCCGTCCGGTGCCCGCACCCCGAAACCGCCGAGCGCATGGCCGACCTCATCCGCCAGACCCGCGACCGGCACGACACGGTGGGGGGCCTCGTAACGGGGGTTGTAACCGGGGTGCCAGCGGGCCTCGGCGAGCCGGTCTTCGACAAGCTGCATTCGGAACTAGGGCGGGCCATGCTGGGCATCAATGCCGTGAAAGGCTTCGAGTATGGGTCTGGCTTCGCGGGTACCTTGCTGTTTGGCTCCGAGCACAACGACACCTTTTATACCGACGAAGCCGGCGCGGTGCGGACCCGAACTAACCACTCGGGTGGCATCCAGGGCGGCATCAGCAACGGGCAGGATATCTATTTTCGTGTCGCCTTCAAGCCCGTGGCTACCATCTTGCAACCCCAGCAAACCCTCAACGACCAAAACGAGGCAATCACGCTGGCCGGCCGGGGCCGCCACGACCCGTGTGTGTTACCGCGCGCCGTGCCCATTGTCGACGCCATGACCAGCCTCGTGCTAGCCGATATGCTGCTGCGCGCCCGAGCAAACAAAGTGGAACTGTAGAGTGGTGAGCATCGAAGTTGTGAAATGGTGGGTTTGACGTTCTGTTTGCATCAACGCGCGGTTAAGGCATTAGCCTCACCATGCTCACTGTAGCGGTGGTGCGGGGGTTATCCAAGTGTACGGTTGGAGCGTGCGGGGCTGAGCGGCCAGATCAACGGTGGGCGCAACGATGGGCCGAACCGGGCGCCGGTTGAGTTGCACGTAAGAATCGGCGTAAACTGCCACCCGGCCAAGGCCGCGCCGGGCGTATTCGGTTGCCAGAAAGTGCGCGAATTGCAGAATACAGTCCGGTTGCCCAACCAGCTTGTTGTATTGGCGGACCGTTAAGTAAGAGGTAGGCGCCACTATTTCGGTGCGGCCATCAGGCAATACCACTCGGTAGGTAATCGAGCCGGACTTGCTGCGCAGCATCATATGCCACGCAAAGTGGTGGCCTTCTTCGGTCCAGTGCACGTCACCTCGGTACAGAAAATGCCGGAGCGGTACCAGCAACTGCACCACCGCATACAGGCTAAGGGCGGTTAGCAAAACGGGCGCATGGCGGTATGTGGCAGCAGTCGGAAGCGCAACGGCTGGCGCGGGCAAAGGCACACGAGTGGCTATCCAGCGGCGCAGGCCGGGGGGGTGCCGCGGCCAGGAAGGCGGGAAAAACAAAGCCGCCGTTATGAACAGTGAAAACCACGGAAACGTACCTAAGCCGAAAACGAGGACGTTGGAAATGTGGAAAAACGCGGCCGCCGCAAACGCCCACGACCGAGTGCGGCGCCACAGGAGTAGGGGTGCCACCAGCAGATCAAAGGCTACACCCGCGTAGCTCATCACCCAGGGCGTGATACTGCTCCCGAGTATTGGCCCGATGATAGGGTAGTTTGCTTTTGGGGCTAGCCACACCATAAGGGGCCGCGCCATAAACCAATCGGCGTTGAGCTTGGCTAATCCGGCATAGAAATAGACCAGACTCATCTGAAACAGCAACAAGTAGCGCGTCCAGGCGGGGGTAGTGGCGGACGGTGGCACCCGCCCCGCGCGCACGTCGGCCGAGGCGGCGCGGTGCGCTGGCGTCAACCCGAGCATTCCGGCTACCAGGCAATAGAGGTAGAAGTGGTTGATGAAGCGGGTTTCCTCGGCCAGGAACAGCAGCGTGTAGCAAAGCGTCAGGAGCAGGGCCGCCAGACGGAAATGCCAGCCAGCCGCCACCGCAATACCGCCCGCTATAGCTCCCAAATGAATGGCAATGATCAAAGGCGGCGACCAATGCGGCAGCCAATCGAACAACATGTAGGAGAAATGCACCTGTGGCTCGGTGTACTCCCGAACGTAGCCTAGTGCCAAGCTGCCGGCCATTTCCAGTGCCAGCAGAACCCCAATACCTATCCGAGCTACTACTAGCCAGGCAATATCAATGGGGCGAAACAAAGCAGCAGTGAGGCGAGCAAACATGATGGCAAGATACGCGGGCAGCCGCGTGATGGGTTGCCTTGCTATATCTTATCCTCATTGACTTCGCTATCTTTGCAACTAATCCCGTCTTGCGCGGTTTTATATCACAGACCGGTACGAAACCGGCTGACTTTCTCCCGCTTGTCTCCAAGTCTTTCAAACATGGCTGAACAACTCACTGCCCCCGCTGCGCCGGTTTCAATCTACGCCGAAGCCAGCCCCAACCCCGAATCCATGAAGTTCGTGCTCAACTCGCAGCTCTTAGCTGACGGCGTGAGCGTGGACTATCCGAACCTGGAAGCCGCCGCCAATTCGCCGCTGGCCCAGGAACTTTTCAACTTCGATTATGTAGGCCGCGTGTTCATTGCGCAGAACTTCGTGACCATCACCAAGGTCACGGATTTGCAGTGGGCGCAGCTTATTCCCGAACTGCGTACCTTCCTCAAGTCCTATATCGAAGCGGCTGGTCCCGTGTTCACCGTTGACCCAGCGGCCGAGCAAAAAGCGGCTCAGCAAGCGGCTGCCACCGGCGACTCGTCGGAAGCCGACCAGCAAACCAGCCAAAAAATCATCGACCTGCTCGACAACTACGTGCGCCCCGCCGTAGAGCAAGATGGTGGCAACATCACGTTCAAAAGCTACCAGGATGGCATCGTGACTGTGAACCTGCAAGGTTCTTGCTCCGGCTGCCCCTCGGCTACCGTTACGTTGAAATCGGGCATCGAGAACCTGCTCAAGCGCATGGTGCCCGAGGTGAAGGAAGTGGTAGCCGAAGGCGTCACTATTTAGTTTGGCCTGTAGTTTCTTGCCTCTAGCTCCTTTGATCTTTTGCCGAGAAAGCCTGGAAGGCGAGTGAAATACACTTTCTAATTAATGCCTCCGCTATAAAGCGGAGGCATTTTTTTGCCATATATTTCGAGCTTGAAACAGCTTGTTAAGCTCAACCAATTCTAAGAATGAGTTATTTAATTCAGCACGGTTCTTTTGTTATCACACAAAGATATTATGCAAGATTTCTGCATTTTTTTAGGAAATTATGGTTGGGTATATTAGGTATGAAAGTTGGCAAAGGCACAGAGCTGCCCCGCCTGCATGTTACCTGGCCTCACCAAGTGGAAATTGGTGCTGACTGTAAATTAGAGCATGATATTTATTTAAAATACGACGGGATTTGGCAGCCCGGTACAGCAATTAAAATAGGTGATAATGTATTTATCGGTTCGGGATGTGAGTTCAATATCAGTGAAGGAATTACGATTGGAAATGATGCGTTAATTGCTTCCGGTTGCCGATTCATAGACCACAACCATGGCACCGCACTCAATGAATTGATGAGGACGCAGGTTGGCCCAAAGGAAGCCATTAGAATAGAACCTAATGTTTGGTTGGGGGTTAATGTGGTAGTACTGAAGGGCGTAACGATTGGTGAAGGCGCTATTATAGCCGCCGGTGCGATAGTAACGAAATCGGTAGGACCCAATGAAATATGGGCGGGCGTACCCGCTAAAAAAATAGGAGAACGTAAGTAGTAATTCAGCACTAATCTTCACTCACCACCATAAAAACCGGGTGTACTATGCCTGGTTTTTGTGGTAGTGAGTGAAGGCTGGTGCTCAATTAAGTAAATGCAAAAAATTACAAACAAGTAAGTCTATTTATCGCCACTTAATTGAAAAGCGCGAGAAATATTAAAGCCAAAGTAAATATCGCCATCAAAGAAATCACCCGTTGTTTGAGGAACAAAGAATTTTTCTATCATCCCTTGCGAGTTGGTGAAGTGTAGTTGAAAGACGTGGCCACCCGTTTCAATATCGAACCCGATAGCCAAGGAGTTGCGGTAATCGTCGGCGGTGCTGCCGGGCAGTAGGTAGTAGTATTCCGCCGTGAGGGCCAAGCGTTTGGTTAGTTTCTGGCGCACCGCCGCTCCTATTGCGTACACGTCGTTTTGGTCGTGGCGCAGGGCCACATAGTTGCGGTGAACCAGCGTAGGCATCAACTGCACCGACAGATTTGGACTGAACTTGCGCGCTAGTAGAGCTTGGTAGGAATAGGTGAAGCGCGACGTGGTGGAGCGTTCGGGCTGGGGCTCGAACTTCAGCGTGCTGATGGCCGAATTAGCCAAGAGCGTCACCGATACCGGCATGGGGCGAGGGCCGCTGCTTTGGCGCACCGCCTTGTACTTCACAAACCCGTCGTAGGTCTTTTCCAGGGAGCTACGTCCCACCCCCACGGCTAGATTATCAGTGAGTCCGTACTCGAGCCCCAGCCGAATGGTAGCTTGGTCGAGTCCGAAAAACTCGTACGCCCCGCTGTTCAATGTACCGAAGCGGTGCGAAATCAGAAACACCAAGCTGCCCTTGCCCGGCGTCTCGACGGAGTGGCCATTGATGACTCGCGTGCCTTTGAAAGTGGCCGTTACGTACTCGCGGCGCAAACTATCGGTGGTTGCACTTTGCAGCTGATTCAGTAAATCCTGCGCCTGCGTATTGAGTGGCGCCATAAGAAGTACGACGGCTAGTCCGCCAGCCACTCGCCAAAGTGTTGAGGTTGACATCATAGAAGGGAAGATTAAGGAGCTGGATTACAGGCTAAATTCACGGTCACATCCACGGATTTGGCAATTTGGTTGCGCACCAGCGCCGGAATTTCAATGTTATAATCGGCCGGGGCCACCACAAATTTCGACTTGACCAGCAGCCGGTTGCCTTGCTTTTCCAGCGTGCCGGGTACGCGCACGTGCTTGGTTACGCCATGAATAGTTAGGTCGCCTTCCACCTGCACCGTTTGAGGACCTGCGGCCAGCAGCGCGTCCGGCACCCAATTGATAAGGTTTCCGGAAAAGGTGGCTCGCGGGTACTTCTCCGATTCCATGTAGTTTTCGTTGAAATGCTCCTGCATCAGCGACCGAGGAAACTGGAACCCTTTCATAGGCACCGTAAACGCAACCTGTCCCGACTGCACATCCACGGCCGCCCCCACCTGCTCGTTGCGGGCCTCAATGTCCTCGATGGGCGTTGCCGAGAAAAAACTAATTGTGCCCGCGCGCGTCAGAAACTTACTTTGAGCCAGTCCGGGTAGAGCCGCTAGCCCGCTCAGCAAAAGCACGATTAATACTGCTTGAGGCTTCATATTGGGGGATAAGAGCGAGTTGTCAATTATTGGCTGCTCCCTCGGTTACCCATTTGCGCAACTGGCTGATGTCGCATTCAGCTAGCTTGGTGCCGCCTTTGGGCATGGGCGAATAGCCCGCCTCGTGGTTAACCGCCCCAATAAGACGGCCACTGAGGGCTACCGTCCGGACCTGCGCGTAGCTGCTTAGGTTCACTGCGCCGTTGGCAAAGCTGCTATTGTGGCAGGAGGTACAGTTTTTCTGTAGGAGCGGCGCCACGGTCAAGGCGTACGTGACATCGGCCGTGTTACAGGTGGGTGTCGGCACCTCGTCGGGCGTTTGATCTTCCCCGTTTTCGGAAGAGCAGGCAGTGAGTAAAAGGCCGGCACCCAGCAAAAGCATAAGTTTGTTGTCGTACATAGAGCGAGTGGATGTGGTGGTAAATCGAAAGAAGTAGGCTTGAGCAAGCGTCCCGTGTGCCTAGTTAGGTGTGGCGTTAAGGCGTTGCTACCAATCAGATATTGCCGATTCCGTCGCCTTCCGCCTTGCTACATTGCGCGCCATCGGGGCATAGTAGTAAAGCAGTAGGCCTTAATAGGTAGCTTGCTGGCGCGTCGTGCCATTGGGGCCATCGGGCCGCGTGATGACGCCAAAGTCACTGCTTTTAAGACTGGAAAGGAGCACCCGACCCGCTTCCAAACACACTGGCCACGTAGCAATGCAGTTGCCGCTACAGTAGATAGGTCGCATGGCGGCCGTTTGGTCTCGGCTGAAGGTGTAGAGCGTGTGCCCCTAGCTGTCAATCAAAAAAATCTTGAGGATGCTCTGATTGCTGGTTTTGTTGAGCTACACCAGACCACATGAGAAAGTGGGTGCGCAGAGCATAGCAAACCTGTCTAAGCATGATTTCTTAGAAAAAAGGATGAAGCAGAAACAAGAAGTCAGGTCAAGGGCATAGCTACGCCGCACACACCGGGTTCAGCAATGGCATACTTCACGTCCGACCGGAAAGAGGTGGCCCCGTCGCGAGCAGGACCAGATGAAAGCAAAGAAAACAGTGCCCGTAGGCTATGGTGAAAGAAAAAGCGGCCTACCGCAGCAGCCCGTATTTCACGGAAAAAGCAGCTCCCGCACTCGTCAAACGTACTTTTCCGGTGCCTACGCTGCCGAGGGGAAGTTGTAGAAATGGCTCGGCCTGTACCGACCAGCGGCTCCCGAGTGGGCGCTCCACCCCGCCCGATACGTTGAGCAGACCGAATACATGGTTTTTGCCCTTGTACACCTTCTCAACAGCCGTGCGAGGTTGGCCATTTACTTGATAGTCATAATCATAGCACTCGTAACGCATCAGCAGCGAAGTGAGCCCGACGCCAGCGAATACCGTGTAAGTAGGACGGCTAACAACATCGTAGCGTAGGTCCACCGGAATTTCGGTGACGCGGCAGTCAGCGTTTACTTCGTAGTCGCCCTGCCACCATTGCCAGGAATCGGGTATTGTGTAGTCAGAACTTGCTACTCCATAATTCTTGATACTTCGAGTTAGGGCGGTTCGTACGCGCAGTCGTGAGGTCAGCCGATACTCTAGCGTCACGCCTAAGTTGTTGCCGAACCGAGCGGTTTCAAGCCGGCGCACTGCGCTAAACGAGGGCGCCACCAGCACGCCTACTATTAGCCGATGAGCTGGCCGTTCCGGTCGTTTGGTTGCTGTTGAGTCAATAAGAACCGGTACTATGGGTAGTTTCTGCGCGTGCGTATTATCTGCTGTGGCAGTAGCAGGCAGCGCTGGCTGTTGCGCTAGTTCCGCGCGCTGGGGTGTCGATGGCGCTGAAGTAGGGGCAGTTTCTGCAAGCGGGCTATTTATCTGCCGGTGCTGGCGGCTATCCCACTCCTCTTCCTTGCGTAGCGCAGAAGTATTACCAGCTATTGCGGCCCCTTGTGTTTGCTCGGCGGCCAATACCTGGCGTTTCTGGAACGTTAGCGCACTTACAAGAGGGGGAGTGTATGCTCCTGCCCGCCGCCGAGTTGCTGCTAGGCGGCGCGAGAAAGTTGAAGTTGTTTGGTCAGCAGGAATTAAGGCTGGTTTGCTTACTTCCTTGTTGGTGAAAGACTTAGGTGCCATTGGTGCCAGCGGCGCGGTACTGACCGATGATTTCAGGGAAGTGGTAGGCTGCGTCGAAGAGGCTGGCGTGGAAGCTGCCGTAGCGTTGCTAGCAGCAGGTAGGACCGCAGAAGTTGACTGCCGCGCTACCTTAGCGCTTGGGTTCACCATCCGATAGCCTTGCCACAAGAGCAATAGCAGCGCTAGTACGGCCACCTCAAGCACAAACAAACGCACTACTTTCCGGCGCACCAATTGGTCGGTGGTTACCTTGTTTAGTTTCTCTTCCATGCGTAGCCAGTTGCCCAAAGGAATTTCCTCGGGGTACGCCTCGGCGCTGCGCCGGACTAGCTCGTCCAGCTCTTCATCCGACATATTTGGCGTAAGCATGATGTTTATTTTTTTTAAGAAGGATTTTTAGATGCTCGCGCGCTTTGAAAAGATTTGACTTGGAGGCGCCCACCGAAATGCCTAGCTGACTGCCAATTTCCTCGTGGGTATAGCCATCGATGACGTACATGTTGAACACCGCCCGGTAGGCTGGCGTTAGCTGCCCGATTAGCAGCAGCAATTCCTCGAAAGAAAGGTTGTCGAGGGGAGAGTGGCCATTGTCGGAATAAGATCCAGCCACCGAATCCAAATCCGCCTGGAAAGCGTGCCGGGAAGTGGCTCGAAACCGATCAATGGCCGTGTGCACCATAATTTTGCGAATCCAGCCGCGCAAAGAACCTGATACGTCGGCATGGCGCGTAATATCAAAGCGCGCTAAATCCTGAAAAACTTTCAGGAAGCCATCGTTTACGGCTTCCAACGCCACGTCCCGGTCATGGAGGTAGCGTAAGCAAACACTCAGGCCGTAGCTGTAGTAGAGCATATATAGCCGCCGCTGACTAGCCTGCTCCAGCCTTTGGCAGCCGGCCAGGATTTCAGTAAGTAGCGCAGAATCTAGTTCGAGGCTAGCCACAATAGCGGGGGAGAAGATTCATAAGGCCACTCGCAAGGCAGCTGAAAATGGTTGCTTAAAGCATAGAAAATATAATAAAAATCCACCTGCACCCTTTCATGGCACTTCTCATGCGGGGGTGACTTCGCTGCCCGACTCCCAACCGGAGAGTAGCAATTCCAGAGTACGTAGCACTTCTTCTGTACTGACAGGTCTTTCCAGGAGCGTAAGCGGCACCGATGAAAACAAGAAAGCCCGACCAATTGGCCGGGCTTTCTTGTTTTCACTAAGATTCTATGCTTACACCGTTGCCTTCGACAGCTTAGGCGCGTCGATGTCATCGGAAATACGGGTGGAGAGGTCGGTGCCCCGCTCACGGGCTTCCTTACGGCCGTAAGTGTCAAGGATGATCGGCGTTGCAATGAACAGCGACGAGTACGTACCGAAAACAATGCCCACCAGCATGGCGAACGAGAAGGAACGCAGCGTTTCACCCCCGAAGATGAACAACACGAGCACCACCAAGAACAGCGTCGTGAACGTAATCATGGTGCGCGAGAACGTGCTGTTCAAGGCCGGGTTCACCACTTGCGCAAACGTGAGCTTGGGATTCTCCCGCAGATACTCCCGGATTCGGTCGTAGATAACTACGGTGTCGTTCATCGAGAAACCAATGATAGTCAGCACGGCCGCTACGAAAATTTGGTCCATTTCGTAGTTCAGTCCGAACAGGCGCGCGATCGGGAAACAGGCAATAACGAGCAGCGCATCGTGGAACAGAGCCACTACGGCGGCCATCGAATACTGCCATTTCTCGAAGCGGAACAACACGTAGATGAAAATGCCCAGCAGCGTCAGGCCCAAGCTCAGCACCGAAGTGCGCTTGATGTCATCAGCAATGGTGGCGCCTACTTTCGACGTGCTGCGGATTTGCGGGTTGTCGGCACCGTACTGTTTCAAGCCAGCCAGCAGCGCAGTTTCCACTTTCTTGTCGGCTACTACGCTTTCGTCGTCGGCCAGGTAGCCGGTGGTGATGCGCAGACGGTTGGCGTTGCCGAACGTTTTCACTTCGGTGCCAGCACCCTGGAACGACTTCGTTACGACTTCGCGTACTTCCGAAGCCACTTCCGGTTTCGCGAAGTCCACCACGTAAGCCCGGCCCCCACGGAAGTCAACACCTAAGTTCGGACCACCTTGCACGGCCATCAGCACAAAGCCAAGGATGATGAAAGCAGCCGAGAAGGCGTAAGCAATTTTGCGCTTGCCTACGATATCGAAGTTCAAATTCTTGAACAAACGGCGGGAGAGGAAGGTCGAGAAGGTCATCTTGCTTACTTCCTTGCCTTTCACCAACCACTCGATGATGAGGCGCGAAATGTAAACGGCCGATAAGAACGAGGTGAAAATACCAATCAGCAGCGTCACGGCGAAGTTCTGCACTGGGCCCGTTCCGAAGATGAACAGGATCAAGGCGATGATAAGCGTCGTGACGTTGGAGTCGAAGATGGCCGAGAAGGCGCGGGCATAACCGGCGTTAATGGCATCGTGCAGGCGGTGGCCCTGGTCGAGTTCTTCCCGAATCCGTTCGAAAATCAATACGTTCGCATCCACTGACGAGGCGAATACCAGGATCAAACCGGCAATACCGGGCAGCGTGAGGGCGAACGAGAACTGAGCCAACACGCCCAGGATCAAGAACATGTTGAAGAGCAGCGCAGCGTCGGCTACCAGACCAGCACGGCCGTAGTAGAGCGCCATGAACGCCATAATGATAACCAAACCAGCCAGCGAAGAATACAAACCCTGGTTGATGGCTTCCTGACCGAGCGACGGTCCTACTACCGCTTCTTCCACAATGCGCGTAGGAGCCGGTAGCTTACCGGCTTTCAGGACGTTCGAGAGGTCTTGCGCTTCTTCGATCGAGAAGTTGCCCGAGATGCTGGTGTTGCCGCCGGCAATTTCCGACTGCACCACGGGGTCCGAGTACACGTAGTCGTCGAGCACGATACCTACCTGGCGGCCAATGTTGGCGCCGGTCATTTTCTGCCATCTTTTAGCGCCCGAAGGGTTCATGGCCATGCTCACTTCGGGGCGGCCACCTTGGTCGTAATCCTGGCGAGCATCAGCTACAACTTCACCACCTAGTGGCGCTTCGGTACCTGGCGCTTTGCGAATAGCATTCAGCTTCAAGTATTCCTGACCTTCAATTACCTCGGGTTTCACGCTCCAAAGCATGGTCAGGTTGGGGGGCAAAATGGCGCGAGCTTCTTGCGAGCGAAGGATGGCGTTCATCCGGGCCGTGTCGCGCAGGTTCACACCTAGCTGACCAGGAATTGGCATCGTGAACAGACGGGCCAACACTGAGTTTTGCTGAGGTTTCGTAGAATCAGCCTTAGCGGTAGCAGCAGCTTTCTTGTTGGCCAACTGGCTAGCCAGCGAAGTGGAGTCACCTTTAGCGGCCGTGGAATCGGTAACAGTGGCAGCCGTACCAGCAGCGGCCGTGGCCGGAGTGGCGGCGGTTTTCTCTTTGGCAATTAACGCTTGGTCGAGTTGCTGGAGGTAAGGGCCGAACTCATCCTGACGCCATACTTCCCAGAACTCCAACTTGGCTTGGCCTTGCAACAGCTTACGAACCCGGTCTGGGTTATCCACGCCGGGCAACTCCACTTGAATGCGGCCGGTGCCTTTCACACGCTGAATGCTCGGCTGGCTGGTACCGAACTTGTCGATACGGGTGCGGAGGATGTTGAACGAACGGTCGATGGCTTCTTCCACTTCCTTATCGATAGCGCCAAGCACTTTCTCGTTGGTGGAGTTGATGTCGATGCCACGGCTCTTATTGGTCGTGTTGGCGAAGACGCGGGCCAGGTTGTCGCCGGGGGCGACGTCGCGGTACGCCTGCGCAAACAACGTGGTGAAAGGCGTGGAAGGATTGGCTTTTTGGGCCGTCTGCGCTTGCTCCATGGCCCGGTTGAATTTGGGGTCTTTGGAGTTGCCACTCATGGCGCGCACAATTTCCACCGGCGATACTTCCAGCGTTACGTGCATGCCACCTTTCAGGTCAAGGCCCAGGCCAAGCTCCGAAGAGCGCACATCCCGATAAGTATAGTCGATGCCGAGCAGGCTGGTAACAGGGGCGCGCCATACCGAATCGAGGTAGTGCTGGCGGAGTGGCTGGTTCACTTGGCCGTTCTTGGTGGCGTACACCACGGCATCATTCTGCACCCGCCGCGAAATGAACGTGAAGGTCAGAAAGTAGATACACAGGGCCGACACGATAATCGTCAACCCGATGATTAGGCCTTTATTACGCATTGAGAAATAATAAATGTTGAAGCTTGGAAAGGAGGGTCTTGCCACTCAAAGGCTCCGCTGGGCAGTTATAAAATACCAGCGCAACAGCAAGACGAACAGATAGCCACCGCGGTATCAACCACGGACGGCCGCTCGAACCAAGCGGCGCTAGGGGGCCTGCGGCGAGAGGGCCGCTATTAAAAGCCGAGCGCGGAACACCGCGGCCGGACGAATGCCCAAGTGGGGGCGCGACGCGGCCAGCGCTCGGCGCATTGCGGGTAGCCAGCTATAAGGAGCGGGCCCCGGTAACCAGGCGTCGGTCGGTGGCGCGGTCTGCAAATCCACCGTGCCAACGGCTTCTAGCGTTACTTTCTGCTTCACCACGGCTACCTTGGTTGGCTGACCAACGCGCGTAGTTTTGCCCGTTGGCACCCGGAAGGTAGCAACGGCTTGGTGGTTAAGCGACAGCAAAAACAGCATGGTAGCTGTGAGCAGCGCAAAACGGAAGCGAGGCAAAAATTTGGTAATAAGCAGCAACATAGTCAACCCCAAGGCTACAAATATAAACAATTCAACAAGTGAAGTAAAGCCCAGCCTGCTAACTCCGCCCAAATTCAGGCAGAAATAATCTTTTTCAGAGAAAATGTATAGTCGGGTCTAGTACAGTTTACTTATCTGTAGCGGATAAGCCTTATTACGAATGATGCCAGTAACACCCTGTTGTTTGGCGCAGCCCGGTTCGTCATATAAGCCATGGTGGAATAAACCGCATTGTTTTGGTACCGTTCATAGAATTTATTGCCGACAGCGCAGTTATCGGCCAGGCCTGCGAGTGGAAGGCATTCAATAGCCTTACGTTGCAAGAAGCCCTGCAACGCTACAATCAGCTAAACTAGGGTGTTGCATGCACCCGTTTAAGGCAGCCTTCGGGTTTTTGAAAACTCAAAGACTACCAGCTAGAAGAATTACTGTACAATCTTCGATTTTAGGAAGGATACTAGCACCTCTAAGCCCCGGTCGAAATGCCGGTTGTTGGGGATGACGATGTCGGCATCTTGCTTGAACGGCCTGATGTATTTCTCGTAGGTAGGCGCTACATGGTTGGTGTAGCGGTACAGTACGTCTTCTAAATCGTAGCCTCGCTCGTCCCGGTCGCGCACGATGCGGCGCTGTAGTTTCACATGCTCTTCGGCATCGATATAGACCTTTAGATCTAGCAGCTTAGCTACTTCTTCGAAATAGAAAACAAAAATGCCCTCCACTACCACAATAGGCGAGGGCTGAAACACCAGTTCCCTAGGTTTCGCACTTGGGTTGTTGAACGTGTATTCTGGCCGGCGCACTTGTAGGCCTTGGCTAATGCGCAGCACATCAGACGCGTACGCCGCCGAGTCGATACTGGAAGGTAAATCGAAGTTGGTAACGCCTTGCGCATCAACCTGCTGGCTTTCTCGCGGATGGTAATAGTTGTCCTGCGAAATCAGGCAGATTTCCTCTTCGGAAAACGAAGCCAGCAGTCGGCGCAGAAAAGTGGTCTTGCCCGAGGCGCTACCGCCCGTAATACCGACGATGAAGGGATGTTGCATGAGGCGAATAAATGACCCGTACCGGTGGGGCCAACCCTGCAAAAGTAGTGAATTCGGGCCGTGGGGCCTTAGAGCCTTGTAGTCTCAGATAGATAATTTTGAACCAGCCTACCTAATCAGGCCTATACCACTTTCTTGAACTCCGTTGAAGTATAAAGCTTTAGCTGATAAAATGGCTATCAATCAACTGTCTGTTGCTGAGGCTTCATTTAAATAGCTTCTTGCTTTACAAACGCTACCAACCCCGCCACGGCCCGCGCGCGGTGGCTTATCTGATTTTTCTCGGGGGTAGTCATTTCGGCAAACGTACGACCATTGCCCTCCTGAGGACGAAACACCGGATCGTAGCCGAAGCCGCCGCTTCCGCTGGGAGTTTCCGTGATGATGCCTTCCACTACTCCCGCAAATTCGTGCACGGTGCCGTCCGGTAACACCAGTGCTACTACGGTCCGAAACTGAGCCGAACGGTCGGAGTGACCTTGCAATTCTTGCAGCAACTTCGCCACGTTATCAGCCGCCAGCCGCTGAGGGCCGGCGTAGCGGGCCGAGTACACACCGGGCGCCCCGTGCAAGGCTGTTACTTCCAAACCAGTGTCGTCGGCGAAGCAGGAAACTCCATAATGCTCCCATACATACAACGCCTTTTGCCGGGCATTGCCAGCCAGGGTGGCCTGCGTTTCTGGTAGCTCATCATGGCAGCCAATATCGGTTAAGCTCAGCAGTTCGGTGCCCACTGGCAGCAAGGGCCGTATTTCATCGAGCTTGTGAGAATTATTGGAAGCAAAGCAAAGGCGCATAACGACAGACAATGGAAGCGAAGTAAGGCACAAAAAAACCGGACTAGCCGGTGGAAAGGCGGCTTATAAATTCAGCCGACTCATTGTAGGTTCACTCTAGCGAAACATCGACTTGATGCTACCCCAGGAGCGCTGAACGGCGCTCGGAGTCTGACCTAAGGTGCTGGTATAGCTCTGGTCGCCGGTGGTGGTGCGCACTGTGAGCCGGTAAGTGAAAGGGCCACCCATAGCACCAGCGCTGTTGGCCGGGCCCCGGTACACGTCGGAATCAAGATACTGATAACGAGACTGTCCGGAAGGCGAAATGGTAGTCAACTTAGTGAAGGTCGGTTCGTTGTTGGCTTTACGGTAAAGGTCATAATTTTGAACGCCACTTTCGTTGGTCACTTCCCAAACTACACGCACGTTGGAGTTGTCGTAACTGGCCTGAAATAAAGTAATAGTCGCGCCGAAAGCTAGTGAAACACTTAGCAGTGCAAATAACAGGAGCGGAATACTAGCCTTATGAAGCATGGCAGTGAATAAGGAGGAGAGTAATAAATAAGAGATAAATAGCTCGAGAGCCACGTCAAAAATAAACATTTTACAATAACCCGCGCTTTACGGCCATGGAAACGCAGAAAAGATACTCAGGACTTTTGAAAGTTAAGCGTAACGTGTACTTTTGCAGTCCCTTCCGCAAAATCGGCAGGCAACCAGGTACAAACGGCATTTCGACCATGAAAAAGAACATTCACCCCGAGTATCGCGAAGTTGTGTTCCAGGACACCTCGAGCGGATTTAAATTCATCACCCGCTCGACGATGAACTCCAGCGAGACCGTTACGATGGAAGACGGTAAGAGCTACCCTGTTATCAAGGTGGAGGTGAGCAGCGAGTCGCACCCCTTCTACACCGGCAAAAACGTGCTCCTTGATACGGCTGGCCGCGTAGAGAAATTCCGCAACCGCTACCAGAAAAAATAACTACTTACTTCGAAACAACCAGTCTTGCTGGTTTCGAACAAGTGGTTTTGCATAACTCCTGTCGGCTTTGTCCGGCAGGAGTTTTTATTTGCGCCTGCATTAGGCCTTGAAATGATATAGGGCTTTAAAGCCGATGCTTCGCGCTGCGTTTTGCTATTAGAAACCAGAAAATCTACAATGCACGTTCTGCTTTTCGACGATCCTGCTATTCGGCCGCACTTGCTGCCTTTTACCTTCACGCGGCCCATAGCGGGTTTGCGCTGTGGCATTCTTACACTAGCCGAAAAATGGCAGCACCGGTTGCAATTACCCGTTGGCTACCTCACGGAGCTGTATTTGCAAGCGAAATACCCGGCTGGTTTCACCCAAGGGCCAGCACTGGTAATCAACGGCGCCATCTGCCCCGACGACCTGCTAACGCATCAGGTGCAAAGTTTGCAAGCTGGGGAAGCGCTCTATAGCGAACAGACGCTGGTAGCAGCCCACTTAGCTGATGCGTCGTTGGTTGCAGAACTAGTTCAGGACGGGTTTCGGAAAACGCATGAAGTAGCGGAGCCGGTTACCATTATTCAAGAGGTGTGGCACCTTTTTTTGTACAACGGCGCCGAAATTCGCCGCGACTTCGATCTGCTGACGAAAGGTCGCCAATCGGAGCCAGTGGGGGATGCGCATACCATCGTTTACGCTCCGGAAAATATCTTTATCGAACCCGGAGTCAAAATTAGGGCGGCTATTTTGAACGCCGAGAATGGGCCAATTTATTTAGGTAAGAATTCGCAGGTTCATGAAGGGGCCATCATTCGGGGGCCGTTTACGCTAGGCGCACATTCACATATCAACCCTGGTGCTAAAATGCGCGGCGACAACACCGTGGGCCCGTATTGCAAAGTAGGGGGCGAAGTGGCCAACAGCATTTTCTTCGGGTACAGCAACAAGGGCCATGAAGGGTACCTGGGCAACTCGGTCATTGGAGAGTGGTGCAATTTAGGGGCCGATACCAACACGTCGAACCTGAAAAACAACTACGCGGACGTTAAAATCTGGAGCCATATGGCGGGGCGCTTCGTGAATACTGGGCAGCAGTTTTGCGGCCTCATGATGGGCGACCATAGCAAATGCGGCATCAACACCATGTTCAACACGGGTACGGTAGTAGGCGTAGCGGCCAATATTTTTGGGGCGGGCTTTCCGCGCACCTTTATCCCCAGCTTTAGTTGGGGCGGGGCGGCAGGCTTCGAGACGTTCAAGCTGCCCAAAGTAACTGAAGTAGCGGAGCGCGTCATGGCCCGCCGCCAACTAGAGTATGACGCCGTGGAGCAAGCCATCATGCAAAATGTATTCGAGGCCACGGCGAAAGACCGAGTATGGGAGAAAGCAACGAAGAGCAGTGCTTGATAAGCAAGGACTAGAGTTCCGGCGCACTATTCATTTCCTATCAACTACGTATGCGTTTCTCTGAAATTCCGGGCCAGCAGCAGGTCAAGCAAGTATTGGTGCAATCAGTGCGACGCAACCACGTGGCACACGCGCAGCTGTTTCGGGGGGCCGAAGGATCTGGCGCGTTGGCCTTAGCACTGGCGTATGGTACGTTTCTGAACTGCGAAGCGCGCGGCCCCGAAGACGATGATTCGTGCGGGAAATGCCCAAGCTGCCAGAAAATCGACAAGCTCGTGCATCCTGACCTGAACTTTATTATGCCCGTCACGACCACCAAGGCCGTAGCCAAGGACGCCACCAGTAGCAAGTTCATGGCCGAATGGCGCAGTTTCGTACTCGACAACCCCTACCAGGGGCTCAACGACTGGATGCAGCATATTGGGGCTGAAAACAAGCAAGGCAGTATTTCCAAAGAAGAAAGCCTGCAATTGTTGAAGCTAGTATCGTTAAAAGCGTTTGAGGCAAAGTTCAAGATTGTGGTGGTTTGGTTGCCGGAACTGATGCACCCGGCCGCCGCCAATGCGGTGCTGAAGCTGTTGGAAGAGCCGCCACCCGCTACCGTCTTTCTATTGGTAAGCTACGCGCCCGAGCAGTTGCTGCCAACCATTATCAGTAGAGTGCAGCCCGTGGTAGTGCGCCCGCTCTCGGAAAACCAACTAACCAACTGGCTGCACACCGCGCACCAAGTTTCGGAAGTGAAGGCGCGACAGTTGGCGCAATTATCGGAAGGCAACCCCGGAGCGGCTCTCGCAGCTCAAAACGCCGCCACCGCCGACCACGATTATTTCACGCTTTTTGTGAAGTGGATGCGTCTCTGCTACAGCAACAACGTGAGCGAGATGCTGGTCACTAGCGACGACTTTCAGAAGCTTGGCCGCGAGAATCAAAAAGAGTTCATGCAGTTTGCTTTGGTGCTGTTGCGCAAAGTGCTGCTCTATGGGCTCGATCCCCAACTGGTGCCTCACTTGCCGACCACTGAACAGCAGTTTGTCAGCGGGTTTAGCCGCTTTGTCACGCCCCGAAATGCCGACCCCCTTACGCGCGAGCTAAACGACGCACACTACCATATTGAGCGTAATGCCAATCCGCGCATGGTGTTCGTGGATATGTCGTTGCGGGTGGCAGAGTTGTTAAAAACCGCTGCCTAATGCCTGAAAACGCAATAAATACAGTTTGCTAAAAAGCTATAGCTAGTGCTAATCAAGCTATAGGCAGTGGTGGCGAGTTAGGAGCAGTATCTTTATCCGCCGCAAAGTCGGAGATTGAAATAGCTTCACCAAATCCGGTAGTATTTTAGGACGCACTCATTAGCTCTGCTGTTCTAGACGCCTGACAAGCTGTATAGTCTGATGCTGCGGTAGTAGCCTCGTTTACATTTAAACTACTGGATTCGTACTCTTGAAAAAGACCGTTCGCATTGGCACCCGAGGTAGCAGGCTGGCCCTGTGGCAAGCTAACCACGTAGCCGCTTGCTTGGAGCAAGCCGGCATTATGACCGAAATTGTTGTCATCACTACTACCGGCGACATGGTGCTGGACCGTTCGCTCGATAAAATTGGAGCGAAGGGAGTGTTCACCGAAGAGTTGGAAGTCGGCTTGCGCACGGGGCACGTCGATATTGCCGTACACAGCGCCAAAGATGTGCAGAGCACCATCCCGGCGGATTTAGAACTGTTTGCCTTCATGGAACGCGAGCAGGTTAATGATGTGGTCGTTAGCTTCCAAACTGATCTGGACCTCCACAAACCTGGTTTGGTGTTGGGCACGAGTAGTACCCGCCGGAAGGCTATGTTGAAGCGGTTTTTGCCCAATGCTACCACCGCTGAAGCCCGCGGTAACCTCCAAACTCGCTTACGCAAGCTCGAAGAAGGCCAATATGATGCTCTGGTGCTAGCCTACGCTGGCGTGCACCGGATGGAGTACGATACACTTATCCGCCACACACTACCCGAAACGCAGTTTGTACCTGCTACCGGCCAAGGCAGTGTGGCTATCGAGTGCGCCCGCAGCATGGAGCAGGAACTGAAGCTGGAGCTTCAACGGATTCTCGACCATGGTCCCACTCATATCTGCTTAGCAGCAGAACGAGCATTTCTGCGCACCATGGAAGGCGGATGTAGTATTCCTTCCTTTGCATTAGCAACGCTCACTACTGCCGGCACCGTCCAGCTTCATGGTGGCCTCATCAGCCTTGACGGCGAGCAACTACTCGAGGAAGTGCAGTCTGCCGCCACCACCGATGCCGATGCGCTGGGTGTACAAGTGGCCGAGCAAATACTAGCCCGCGGCGGCCAACAAATTCTAGACAATATTCGCCAAGCCCGCACGGTGGCGTAGTTTCTAGTCTCCATTAACACGAAACGTCCTGCTCGCTTCGGCATGCAAATGCCAGCGCGAGCAGGACGTTCTAATTATTGAAAGCTTAGCGGGAAACTTTCTAGCTCCTAGTAGGAGGCTGCTAAAAATTAGCCTTGCACTCTTTCCCTTCGGTGGAACAGGGCGTAGAGGAGCAGGGCGAAAACAGCACCGCTCGTATCGGCCAGCATATCTTTTTGGGCATCCCAGATGTCGCCTTGGCTGCCGAGGAAAGCCGCACCGGCGTCGCCACCAGCTACCTCAGCGTATACCCATTCGATTAGCTCGTAAGCCATAGCTACCGTCCCAATGACGCAGAGAGGAAACAGATAACTAATAGCCCGGCTACGAATCGTGCCGTAGCGGTCTGTTAGCTCGATGATGGCGTAGGCATAGAAGCCCACCGAAAAGTGTGCTACCCGGTCGTACATATTGCGCTTAAAGCCGAATAAGGTGTTAAACCAGTCAAAGGGCACCTTCTCGAACGTGTAGTGCCCACCCACGGTGTGCATAAACAGTAATATGCTCATCAAGGCATACGCCAAGTTCGAGAACCGAACGCCGCGCAGGTACAAGACCACCAGGGCCACGACAATCAGGAAAATAGGCACGTTTTCGGCCCACCAAGTGCCGCGCTCTACCGGGTTGATGCCTAGCACAGTAAATTCTACCACGTACAAGAGCAGCAATAGCTTCGGAAACCAGTGGGTCCGTGGGGCCACTAAAGGCGTAAGCGTGTCGTTCATGAAAAGTCGAAAAAAGTGAGCGGGACCGTTGGCGCACCATACGGTAACTCCACAGTTTCGTCGGGAGTTGCTGAAGTTATTTTGTGATTCAAGACAAGGCCTGCAAGTATATCTGAATGTCAGAGCCCGCCAACGGTTCAAGTAAGCGGTTATAAATAGGCGCTTTAAGTACTGTACTTATGATTGAAACGCAACGTCTGCTTTTGCGCCCCTGGCAACCTCAGGACCAGTACACTTTGCTTGATCTGCTGGAAAACAACCGTGCGCGACTCGCAATTGACTTCCCTAAAACGCTGGCTGCCGTGCGTGATTCGACAACGGCCGCCACCTTCATCGAGGAAAAAATGAACGAATGGCATGCCCGTGCTAGCTACCAGTTTGGCATTTGGGAAACTGCTACCAATCAGTGCGTCGGGCTTTTCAGCTTCAAGAACATTGATTGGAGCGTACCCAAGGTTGAACTAGCTTACTTGTTATCAGTTGATGCTGAAGGCCGCGGGCTAATGCTAGAAGCAGCCCAAGCAGGCCTAACGTGGGGCTTCGACCATCTGAGCCTTGAGCGTGTGTACTGCAATGCTCGCCTCGCTAATTACCGCAGCGGAATACTAGCTGAGCGTTTGGGTTTTCAACGGGAAGGGGTGTTGCGCCAAGCGTTTCGTGGGGGCGACGGCCAACTCTACGACACCACTATTTATGGGCTGCTTCGCACTGATTTTATGGCGCCACCCGCCGAAACAACTTAATTTCGCCGCATTAACCTTTCGTGTTTACTACTTTATGAATCTTACTTCTCGTTTCTCGACGCTGCTGTGCGTTGTTCTGTTGTTGCTGATGGCTCCGGCCTTACAGGCTGCCAAACGTCCTAAATTCAGCAAGAAAGACAAGCTAGTTACCATCAGCACCTCGCTCGGCGACATTAAGTTGGTGCTCTTCGATGCTACGCCCAAGCACAAGGCCAATTTTCTGAAGCTGGCCGAAGCCGGTTCCTATAACGGCACCACTTTCCACCGGGTCATTCCAAACTTCATGATTCAAGGGGGCGACGCCAACTCCAAAGATTCAGACCCCGACAACGATGGCATGGGCCAACCCAACGACCCTACTATTCCGGCCGAAATTCGCCCCGAGTTCAAGCACAAATTTGGCGCTGTAGCCGCTGCCCGCCAAGGCGACTTCGTGAATCCAGAACGGGCCAGCAGTTCCTCACAATTTTTCCTTGTGCAAAACCACCAAGGCACGCCTCATCTTGATGGCCAGTACACGGTATATGGCCAAGTAATTAGTGGCCTCGACGTACTGGATAAAATAGCTACCCAACCTAAAAACGAGCGGGACCGGCCCCTTACCGACATCAAAATGACGCTGAAAGTCGAGAAGCTCAAGAAAAAGAAAATCACGGAGTTGTACGGATATCAGTATCAGTGAAACGATTGAAGGACAAGTCTTTCGGTGAGCTAGTACCAGTATGGTAGTAGCACAGATTCAATAACTCAGCTACCCAGCCATTTCTACATGCGTGTTTTAATTACGGGTTCCAACGGCTTGCTAGGGCAGAAACTGGTTGCGCTGCTTCGCCAACTGCCTGATGTAGAATTGGTAGCTACCTCTCGCGGCCGCAACAAACTCGCCCAACTTTATCCGGACGTGCGCTTTGTGTTGCTGGACGTAACCAATCAGCAACAGGTAGAGGACGTAGTGGCGCAGGAGCAGCCCACGCACCTTATTCACACCGCAGCCATGACCAACGTGGATGAGTGTGAGTTGAATCAAGAGTCCTGCTGGCAACAGAATGTTACGGCGGTTGAGTACCTGGTAGCAGCCTGTGTTGCGCACGGTGTTCACCTCACGCACGTTAGCACCGATTTTGTTTTCAGTGGTGAAGCGGGTCCTTTAGCTGAGGATGCGCTACCAGCTCCCATCAATTTTTACGGCAAAAGCAAGTTGGCTGCCGAACGAGTTGTGCAAGCCAGTAGCACAGCGTGGGTTATTGTGCGCACTGTGTTGGTTTACGGCACCGCGCACGAGTATGGCCGCACCAACATTGTGCTATGGGTGCGGGACTCCTTGCGCGCTCATAAACAAATCAAAGTCGTCGACGATCAATTCCGCACGCCTACTTTGGCTGAGGACCTCGCTCAAGGCTGCTGGCTCGCTGCTAAGCACAATGCTTCAGGCATCTACCATATCAGCAGCAACGAACTTTTTACGCCGTACCAAATGGCGCTTCAGGTAGCCGATTATTTTCAACTCGACAAGTCGCTCATTAGTAGAGTGGATGGCAGTACCTTTTCGCAGCCCGCCAAACGACCACCGCGTACGGGGTTCATCATCAGTAAAGCACAGCAGGAGCTAGGCTATCAGCCTCACGATTTCTGGGATGGAATTGCCTTGCTAGCACGTCAGACAGAGTAAGTGTAACGTAAGGCCATAATCTTTTACTGCACTGTGTTTTAGCTCTACGTAGTAATATACTACCTTGACACGCAGAAGCCGAACGCAAAAACCCCGCAAGCAGAGCCAGCGGGGTTTTCACACACCTATTGCAACATTGTTCACTGACTTTCCTGCTCCCTTAGCAGAGAAAGCCGTAATAAAAATCACCTTTATCTAGATTCCAATAATACTGTTCCTACAAAGAGTCCTCCAATCAACATTGCTTCTCCAGCACGTAGTGCCAGTTCACCAGTTACAAAGGGTACTATTTCTCCATCAATTGTTTGAAAACCGAACATAGTAGGAGCAACCCGTTGACGAGCAGCTGTTTCCAAAAGCAAGTAACGCAATGCGTATCCCTGCCGACGCTTGAGTAGTAGTGACGCCATTAGTACCTAGGGCAAACAGCGAGAAGAAGTAGCTTGTGTGCGGTGCTTTATCCTTTAGCACATTACAAAACTAGGCCTATACGTAAGGGAAGTAAAGGAAAAAGCTCTCTTATTTGTGACTAGTGATTATGCGAATATAATTGTGACTTAACGGGACCGTTATATTGCTGGCGGCTGCACAATGCGCTGATATAGGCTTTCTTGCACCAAACAAAATCTTAATTGTAAATCAGAACTTGTGTCGACAAACGCATGCTTTGTGACATTGGGTGGGTCGAAGTTTTAGCGTTTATTGAGGAGCAGTAGTTGCCGAAGTGAAAGTGTGGTCGCTAAAAGGCAGATGGTGGGAAACAAGAAAAGCCACCAAGAAGAAGAGGCGAAACGACTCAGCGCTAACAATCTTCCCCAACTCGGAATTTCGGTAGGCAGGCCCACACCTAGAAATGAGAGAGTGGTTTCGAGAACGATGAAGGCAGCAATACTGAGAGGCAAACCGGTAAGGACAGGTTGCAATACGTTAGGCAGCAGATGATTGCGCATAATATGCCATGATGATAAGCCTGCGGCACGTGCAGCTTCAAAGTAGGACAACTGGCGCACGCGGCGCACTTCGGCCCGCACCAATCGCGCTGGTTGAGTCCAGGAAGTAAAGGCTAGTAGCAGCACCAAGCTTAGTTGGGTGACTTTGAAAGCTGCTGCTACGGTGAGGATAAGCAACAGCCGAGGAATAGCTGCTAGCAAAACGATGGCAGTCTGCATCAACCAATCTAACGGTAATGCTACAGGGCGACGCAGAATGTGAAAGCGTACCAAGAACCTGCCGGCTAAAAGAGCAGTAGCACTCAGCATGAGCGGCCACCAAACCGCAGCTATACTCGCCTGGGGCGCTTTAAATAAGGTGAAACCTGCAACAGCACAGCTTATAGCCAGCCAATAAGCCAGTGCAAAACGCAACCGTGTATTGCCCCAATAGCCCACTAGCAGCCCGATTCCGGTACCCAGTCCAGTTGCTAAGCCTGCGGCTGGCAAGCTTACTAGCAGTGTAGTGCGTGCGCCGTAAACCAGAGCCGCCGCTACGTCCTCTCCTAGCTGATCGGTTCCTAGCCAATGACCCGGAGTAAGGGGGGAGGCATTGCTGTTCGGTAGGTCGGGTGCAAGAAGGAACTCCGGTAGCAAATTAGCGAGGGCCGCTGCAACCCCTAGTAGTAGTAGCCAAAGCACAGCCAACTTGCTCTGCCAACTTAACTTGCCTGTCCAGTAAGGCCTGCTCTTCATGGACTGGAGACGCGGAGGCGCGGGTCGGTGAGTTGATGCAGCCAATCAGCCAAAGACAGCATAAGTTGGCGCGTAACTACCACTACTAGAACGCCACCCAGTAGTACGGGATAGTCGCGAGCGGCAGCGGCTTCGGCTAACAGATGTCCCATACCTGGCAGTGCAAAAATAAATTCCACTACCACCGCGCCCGCCAGCAAATTGGGTAGTACCTCAGTGAAAAGCGTAAGAGTAGGTAGTAAGGCATTGCGCAGCCCATGGTGCCAAAGAGCCTGCTTTCTCGTTAAGCCTTTAGCTTGAGCTGTTAAAATATAGTCGAATCGCGCCTCTTGACGTAGCGCGTCGGCGAGTTGGAGAGTTGGTTCGGTAAGGCCACTAAGCACAAGGCTGGCGAGTGGCAAGACAATAAACATGGGATACTGTAGAATCAAACCAACGCCGCTGCCATCCTCTTCGAAACCAAGGCCAAAAGCTGGGAATAAAGCAAAATAATCTGGGGTGGCCAGAAGCAGAAGCAGAAGCAGTGCTACTACAAAAAGAGGCAACGCATCAAGCGCGTATAGGGCCGTGTACAGCCAGTGGGAGCCAGAACGTGAAGCTAGCCAAACCCCCAGCGGTATTGAAATGCCAATAATAAGCAGCGCTGCCAGACAGGCGAGCGGCGCTGTAACCAGCCAAGCCTGAGTAAGCGAGGTGGTTACCGGCTCCTCTGTGCTGTAGGAGTAACCCAGATTGCCACGCAGCAAACCACTCAGCCAGCGATGGTATTGATTGTGTACTCCGTTCCACTGCCAGCGCCAACCCAACAAAGTATTAGGTGAGCTTGATGAAAAATAGAATACAGGATTCGCCAACCCTAATCGCTGTTTGAGAGCTGCTTGAGCAGCCGTCGTTTGCGACAACGACGGTATCTCGCCGCCGGTTGTTGTTTCCGAGAAGCGAATCAATAGTCGTTGCTCACCGGGCAACGTGCTAGTTAGTACAAAGAGCAGCGAGATGAGCCCCCACACGGCAAACACCAACCGTACTAGTCGCAATAATATGCGCCTCATCTATCTATCTTTTACGTTCCCGACAAAGCTGACGATAAGTTAAGCACATCGTATCCAGGCCGAACCCTGAGAGGTTTCACTCCACGCAGTTGCTTAGAGGCAATTAGACGGTTGCGAATGAAAAACAACACCACTAATGGCGAATCCTGGCGGATTTGCAACTGAAATCGGCGCAACAGCTTAATCCGGCGTGACTCATCTTGCTCGTATACAATAGCCTCCATCAACTGGTCGGCTACTTTCGACTGATACCGAGGGAAATTGCCGATTCCGATGCTACGAGAGTGTAGCACTGGCATAAAGTTGTACGTGAGAGGGCTGCCAGATGCGGTACGGATATACAAATCAGTATTCCCATTGATTAACTGTTGTTTATACAGTTGCTCTTCTGTAGGACTCAATTTCACTGCAACGCCTAACTGAGCAGCAGCGGCCCGAAACTGCCGAGCTACCGCCTCGTAGTCGGGGACGCCGGCGAGGTAGCTGATACTCAGGTCTAGCGTTTCGGTAGCACTGCGCTTCCAACTGCCGTCTGAGCGCCGTTGCCAGCCTGCTTGACGCAATAACTCGGCTGCTTGACGTAAATCGTAGGGTATCAACGGTAGGCTGTCGTTGTAGGCAGGCTTTTCATATGGGCTTATCAGGCTAACACTACGATAAGCCAACCCAGGCTGGGTAGCTTGCATTAGCCCTGGTACGTCAAAGAGCAAACTGAGCGCCCGTCGGGTGAGCGCATCACGCAGAAGCGGACGTTGCGTATTGAATCCTACCGTCATCATCTGGTAGGAGTCAGCGGTGTAAAAGGCCAACTGGGTTGTGTCGGCGGAATGCCGCAACTGTTTGAAGTCGCGCGCTGTGGGCATAGGATAAAGATCTATGTCGCCACGACGCAGAGCTAACAGGGCCTGCGCGTTATCCGGTATAATTTGATAGTCGAGGCGTGAAGCATGCGCTTGCAACCAGACTGGCGGTGCCTTGAGTTGTGTAGCCCACCACCGAGCTTTACGTTGTAGCCGTACATAACGACCCTTTTCCCACGCTTTGAGCGTATAAGGACCACAACCCGGCAGGCGCTCAGGGTGTTGGCCGAAACTACTTTGCCGATAACGACGCGCGAAACTACGCAAAGCGGGATAGCGGCGTACGGCGGCGACAGTATCACTATGGAGCAGGGAAAGGGGTATCGCCTGCAATTGCTTCTGCGGGTCTAGAATGTATTCGGGCAGAATAGCATAGTCACCGGAAGAAAAAATGATGTCGCGTGAAGCGGTGCGGCATATCAGAGTGAAACGCCGCGGGTTCTGGTTGTCTAACTCTATGTCGGTTACGAACCCATATTGAGTGCGCGCATACTCGGTAGACAACCCAGGGCAGTTAAAAACTTTCAGTGTGAATGCCACATCACGAGCCAGCACGGGCTGACCATTATCCCAGGTAGCTTCAGGCCGCAGCGTATAGGTAAGTAGCGTTAGCGAATCGCGTTGACTTACAATAGGCAGTGTCTGAGCTAGCCAGGGAGAAAACTGTTGGCTTGAATCGCCTACAAGTAGACTGCAATGCAGCAGATTCAGAATTTCTGCGGCTTGCGGCTTACTTGCCACAAGTGGATCTAGAGTTTGCGGATCAGTGGACCATCGAATTCGGACGGCCTCCGGTTTGAAAGGAGAAGTGCAGCCGGTAACTCCGCAGGTACTGAGCAGAAGGAATAGAAAGACTTTCTGTATGTATCGCGTCATTAGCTACCAGCATCCAACAAGATCAGCCAGCAAGATAGCCAAGATTCTCGGCGCGAACATATATCCGCAAAGTCGCTACGCGGAAACTAATTTGCCCGACCAGCCACCGCTGCCATGCTCGGCTGATGCAACCCCCGACCAGCCACCGCTGCCATGCTCGGCTGATGCAACCCCTGACCAGCCACCGCTGCCATGCTCGGCTGATGCAACCCCCGACCAGCCACCGCTGCCATGCTCGGCTGATGCAACCCCCGACCAGCCACCGC